>NZ_JBNGCJ010001020.1:0-616 GCF_049974785.1 Vibrio genomosp. F10 str. 9ZD137 | reverse complement strand
CAATAAACTCGGCATGATTACCCCGTACAAACCAGTGCATTGGTTGAGTGAGTAACTCCCCCTCAAAGCAGTCATCACACTGGTTAGCGCACAATGCTAGCGAACTATGCCCATCCGTAAAGATCTGAACTTTACCCCCACCAATTAATGGCTCTGAGGTTGAAACGTCCCAATTCGCGGCAATCATTACATCCAAAAACGTTTCAATATCACTGTCTTTAAGCTCTTTCAGCAATTCGTCTGACTGGAAAAACTGCGCATAAAACACGGAAATTCGTTTAAAGATAAAGGGTAGTCCTGCACTATCGCCTTTTGAACGCCCTGATTTTTGCCAACGAATTAAATCATCCACGACACACCGTTCAAAACGCTGACTTTTGAGAGCTTTTGTCACCCAGCGCACCAAGAAATGATTATTGGCAATTGGCGCATCAGCCAACTTGCCAGAGGCATGTTCAGCCTGCATTTCTGCTAAGGCTAGATTGACGACCTTTTGAATTTCAACTGTATAATTTGACACTATGCCTTTCTTCCTAATGTCCAATAGAATGCTACTGACAGCACAGAACACGCTGTCATTACGAATATCATCGGCCAGACTACATCGCTTGGCATA
>NZ_JBNGCJ010001019.1:0-302 GCF_049974785.1 Vibrio genomosp. F10 str. 9ZD137 | reverse complement strand
GTCGTCGTAGACAGAGTGGTGCGCTTCACTATCACCTCTAAACAAGGTGAAAACGCCATTGATCGGATTTTGCATTTAATTGAAGAAGCGGAATCTCGCAAAGCACCATTGGAGCGTTTTTTAGATAAATTCAGCCGATGGTATACGCCTTTGATGATGGTGGTTGCCTTAGCGGTGATTACACTGCCTCCTTTACTATTTTCCCAACCTTGGGAAACGTGGGTCTACCGAGGACTGGCTTTACTCCTTATCGCTTGCCCGTGCGCATTAGTGATTTCTACTCCAGCTGCGATTACCTCTGG
>NZ_JBNGCJ010001018.1:0-449 GCF_049974785.1 Vibrio genomosp. F10 str. 9ZD137 | reverse complement strand
AGCCAACCATTTTTGTCCGCTTAAGTGGGCGTTATGTGCATGGAGCTGAAAATCATTTCTGTATTTTTGATAAGCCATCAATTAAGATGGCTTAGGTCTAAAAATCTAGTCTATTTGTTTGGCGACGATCAGCCTAGATATTTTAAAGTGATACTAACTAGCGTTAGTAAGCAAATTGCGACTTCGATTAAATCGTTTAGCAATATGACCTCCTATTGTTGTAGGTGAAGAAGCCACTAATGCTGACGTAACTAGTTCACATTAGTGGTTTTTTTGTATCTGGGACTTATCATATCGGATGATTTGGGGTGTTTCAATAGTGATTATTTCTCTAACCATCTGTTTTGCAAGCATTTTTTGCATGCTTTTGATAGGGTTTCTATATTTATCAATGACTAAGAACAACCAAAAAAAGTGATATTTTTCACTTAGTATCAAGTTTGAAGTGC
>NZ_JBNGCJ010001017.1:0-2430 GCF_049974785.1 Vibrio genomosp. F10 str. 9ZD137 | reverse complement strand
ATCGCCATCAACCGAACCAAAGTTACCTTGGCCATCGACTAGCATATAGCGTAGTGAGAACGGCTGCGCCATACGAACGATCGATTCGTATACAGCACTATCACCATGTGGGTGATACTTACCGATTACATCACCTACCACACGGGCAGATTTTTTATATGATTTGTTCCAATCATTACCCAATACATTCATCGCGAATAAAACGCGGCGGTGTACTGGTTTTAGGCCATCACGCACATCAGGAAGCGCTCGACCAACGATGACTGACATCGCATAGTCAAGGTATGAACCTCTAAGTTCATCTTCTATGTTTACCGGCGTGATCTCTTTAGCTAGATCGCTCATAGAGCCATTATCCCTCTATATTTTGATCGTATATTGATACGTACAAGGTCGGAAAATATAACACACATTTAGCCTATTCGGCATCACTTTCCCTTTCCTTTTATCATGTTGTGAACTTGGTTGTGAATCAACTGCCGAGAATTTACACAATCGCTGTATACCCACTTGATTATTGGTTAAATTTCACTCGCTCAATTATGAAAAACCGTTCACCTATAGTCAGGTGCCGATAACCCGTTATAATGCTGGCAAGTATATAGGAATATGAGTGAAGTACGGATTATGACCACAAAGCAAAATGTAGACCCTAGCGAAATCAAAAAATTTGAAGACATGGCATCAAGGTGGTGGGATTTTGAAGGCGAATTTAAACCCCTTCACCAAATTAATCCTCTGCGTCTTAACTATGTCTTAGAGAAATCGGACGGGTTTTTTGTGAAAGTCGTTTTAGATGTGGTTTGTGGCGGCGGTATTCTCGCTGAGAGCATGGCAAAAGAAGGCGCCATTGTTACTGGGCTAGATATGGGTAAAGAACCGCTAGAAGTCGCTCGCCTGCATGCACTAGAGACAGGCACCACCCTCACTTATATACAAAGCACCATTGAAGATCATGCCTCAGAGAATGCACAGAAATACGATGTCGTTACTTGCATGGAAATGCTAGAGCATGTACCAGACCCGCTTTCTGTGGTGCAGTCTTGCGCTGCACTTGTTAAGCCTGGTGGTCATGTCTTTTTTTCAACGTTGAACCGAAACTTCAAATCGTATCTTTTTGCCATTGTTGGGGCAGAAAAGCTGTTAAAAATAGTGCCAGAAGGCACCCATGATCACGACAAGTTCATTCGCCCTTCGGAACTGATCAAGATGGTCGATAAAACTAGCCTGGTTGAACAAGGAATCACGGGGCTTCATTACAACCCATTAACAGACGCCTATAAGCTGGGCCCAAATGTGGACGTCAATTACATTGTCCACACTCATTATCCTGTTTAGGTCAAATTGATTTGTCTCTTGGGTAGCATGTATTAATGTTGCCCATTCTTCCTTTTGTTGCTTGGTTTTTGTGCGTTAGATTCCAAATTGTACAGTCTGATTTAAGGTTCGAATTTTAGGAAAAGATCAAGGAAAATATTTTTGTTTGTGGTGAGATTTAAACCGATTACAAAACGGTAACTTTAGACACTCAGCAACGTTCTTTCTTCCTCAGTAAGTGGACACTTACAGTTTTTTTTAAATTTGTCAGTTATCCACAAGTCATCCAAGATCTCTGCCTTGATAATTGCATGGCATAGCACTATCTTGTAACCCAAATGACCAGATACCCCTATATGTTGTGTTTTGAACTAGAATATATAGAGAGAGCTTGATCACAAAGCCAGTACCCATTTTTAGTAAAGTTACATACAAATAGAGCTTTCATCCGTTTTGTTAGGGAACGAAATCAGAATGAATCAACAACTCACTGTCACCAAGCGTGATGGACGTAAAGAAAGTATTGATCTCGAAAAGCTACACCGCGTGATCACATGGGCTGCAGAAGGCCTTCACAATGTCTCCGTTTCACAAGTAGAACTAAGAGCTCACATTCAGTTCTATGACGGTATTACGACTTCTGACATTCATGAAACTATCATCAAGTCTGCGGCAGATTTAATTTCGGAAGAAACGCCAGATTACCAATATTTGGCGGCGCGTCTTGCTGTCTTCCATTTACGTAAAAAAGCCTACGGCCAATATGAGCCGCCAAAGCTTTATGATCATGTCTCTCGTCTCGTTGAAACGGGAAAATATGATAAGCACTTGATGGAAGATTATTCTCAAGCTGAATTTGAAGAGCTGAACAGCTACATCGACCACAAACGTGATTTAGACTTCTCTTACGCTGCTGTTAAGCAACTAGAAGGAAAGTACTTCGTTCAAAACCGTGTTTCTGGTGAAATCTACGAAAGTGCGCAATTTCTGTATATCCTAGTTTCAGCGTGTTTGTTTGCGAATTATCCAAGAGAAACTCGCCTTAGCTACATCAAGCGCTTCTATGATGCGACATCGACATTCAAAATTTCACTGCCAACGCCAATTATGGCG
>NZ_JBNGCJ010001016.1:0-427 GCF_049974785.1 Vibrio genomosp. F10 str. 9ZD137 | reverse complement strand
CCGCTCTTCCGATCTAGCGCACAATGGCGTAATCCCGCGATGATGACGTATCTTTCTGGTACTCAGATTTCAGTAGGCGGTATCTATGTAAACCCGAATATTGATGTAGAAGGAAAAGTGACCCACGCTCACCCTGCACTGGGTCAAAGTCAGGCTTCTTCTAGCGACTTCGCTCACGATGCCATTATTCCAAACCTTTACATTTCTCACCGTTATAACGAGAAGTTCGCGATTGGCTTGGCGTTTGGTACTAACTACGGCATGGAAACAGACCTAGGTGACGATTTTAATGCATCGCACTTTGGTAACGAAGCAAGCGTGATTACCAAAGAAGCCAACCTAAACTTTGCTTATCAAGTCGTTGAGCAAGTGAGCATCGGCGGTGGCATTCGCTATGTCATGGGGGAAGGCAGTTTTGGCGCAACCG
>NZ_JBNGCJ010001015.1:0-8310 GCF_049974785.1 Vibrio genomosp. F10 str. 9ZD137 | reverse complement strand
CCTCGGTGAGGACATGTCAGCTCAGAGGCTGTGTGATAAACAGAAAATAGATAACTGAATCAACAATGATTAAACCAATACGTATTCGGCCAAATGGTTTGAGCTAAAAATACGAAAATGAACCAATCGAAGTGGAACAACCAACGAGCTTGGTTCCCCCCTACTCAAAGTACACAAAGGACTATAACGATGAAAAAACTTGCTACTTTTATTTCTGCTGCACTTCTTTCTTCCACCGTATCGGTATCTGCGCAGGCACAAGATACCATGGCGATTGTACTGTCTACGCTCAATAACCCTTTTTTCGTCACCATGAAAGATGGAGCGGAAGCGAAAGCCGAAGAATTAGGCTACAACTTGATCGTTTTAGATTCGCAAAACGATCCAAGTAAAGAACTCTCTAACGTAGAAGATTTGACCGTTCGTGGTGTGAAAGCCATTTTGATTAATCCAACCGATTCTGACGCGGTATCGAACGCGATCCGTATCGCGAACCGTTCAAATATTCCGGTTTTGACTCTTGACCGTGGTGCTAGCCGTGGAGAAGTGGTTAGCCATATTGCGTCAGACAACGTGGTTGGCGGTGAAATCGCGGGTCACTACATTATGGAAAAAGTAGGCGAGAAAGCGAAAGTGATCCAACTTGAAGGCATTGCCGGTACGTCGGCAGCACGTGAACGTGGCGAGGGTTTCATGAATGCAGTGAACGGCAGTGAGATGGAATTACTGGCGAGTCAGCCAGCCGATTTTGATCGCACTAAAGGCCTGAACGTTATGGAAAACCTGCTCGCGGCTAACCCAGATGTGCAAGCGGTATTCGCACAAAATGATGAAATGGCACTTGGCGCATTGCGTGCTGTGCAAGCGTCAGGCAAAGACATCATGATTGTAGGCTTCGATGGCACCGATGACGGTATTGCGGCGGTGAATCGTGGCATGCTGGCAGCAACAGTGGCACAGCAACCGGATCTTATTGGTGCACTGGGTGTAGAAACCGCGGTTAAAGTCCTACAAGGAGAAACGGTTCAAGAGTACATTCCAGTACCTCTTAAAGTGGTGGCAAAATAAGTGAATTTCGCTTAGCCACTCAAATGAGTTAGACGTCATAATCAATCGTTGCTCTTCTCTTTTTTAAGTAGATTAAGAGAAGAGCAAAATTGATGTTTGTATGTTCTCGTTAATGTACGTCATAGATCATACAAACATCCGTTTTCGAGTGGATCCCCCACTCACATTTATCGTACTCAAATTAGGTTTTTTAGAACCGAGGATAATCGTATGAATCAGTTAGTGGTATTAGGTAGTGTCAACGCTGACCATGTTCTTCAAGTGCCTTCCTTTCCTCGCCCAGGCGAGACGTTACATGGTCGAAATTACCAAGTGATCCCTGGTGGTAAAGGGGCGAATCAAGCTGTTGCCGCTGCTCGATTAAATGCGGATATCGGTTTGATTGCTTGCGTGGGTGATGATGCTTTTGGCATCAATATCCGTGAAAGCTTTAAGTTTGATGGTATTAATACTGGTGGTGTAAAAATACAGCCTAATTGCCCGACGGGCATTGCTATGATTCACGTTTCGGATAGCGGGGAAAATAGTATTTGTATTTCAGCAGAAGCGAACGCGAAGTTAAGCGCCGATGCTATTGAGCCCGACCTTGAACACATTCGCCAGGCTAAGTATTTGTTAATGCAATTAGAAACGCCGTTAGATGGCATCGAAAAAGCGGCAATGGTTGCGAAAGATAGTCGAACGAGCGTGATCCTAAACCCAGCTCCAGCGCGAGATTTACCTGACTCATTACTGCAATGTGTTGATGTTATTACCCCGAACGAAACAGAAGCCGAAGTTCTTACTGGGGTTACTGTTACCGACAATGAAACAGCCCAACAAGCCGCAAACGTATTGCATAATAAAGGCATTGAGATTGTAATGATAACGCTAGGCGTTAAAGGTGTATGGTTAAGTAATAATGGACGTGGAGAGCTGATACCGGGTTTTAAGGTGAATGCCATTGATACAACGGCAGCGGGGGATACATTTAATGGTGCACTGATCACTGGCTTATTAGAAGATATGCAATTAGAATCAGCCATAAAGTTTGCTCACGCCGCAGCTGCGATCTCTGTGACTCGTTTCGGTGCGCAAACCTCGATTCCAAGCAGAGAAGAGGTTGACGCATTTTTGATTGAAAACGAGTAGAGAGCAAGGTACAACACAGCTTCTCAGACCAATAAAGGATACCCATATGGCGACCATGAAAGACATAGCAAAATTAGCCGGTGTTTCGACTTCTACGGTGAGCCATGTCATTAACCAATCTCGCTATGTGAGTGAAGAAATATCACAACGGGTTAACGATGCAGCAAGAGAGCTTAATTACGCACCTTCCGCTTTGGCTCGCAGCCTCAAAATGAACAGAACAAAAACCATCGGCATGCTGGTGACGACCTCTACTAACCCGTTTTTTGGTGAGGTGGTAAAAGGCGTTGAGCGCAGTTGTTATCAGCAGGGTTACAACTTGATTCTTTGTAACACAGAAGGGGACAGTGACCGAATGAAAGCGTCGATCAACACCTTGCTGCAAAAGCGTGTCGATGGCGTGATACTGATGTGTTCAACACTGGAAGGCCAACGTGTCGATGTTTTTGAGCGTTACCCAGACATTCCTGTTGTTGTGATGGACTGGGGCCCAATGCTGTTCTCTAGCGATAAAATTCAAGACAATTCATTGCGTGGCGGTTATATGGCAACCAAGTATCTGATTGATGCGGGCCATAAAAATATAGGCTGTATCACAGGCCCATTGAATCGTTATCAAGCTCAAATGCGTTATGAAGGCTACAAACGTGCGCTGAACGAAGCCGGTCTTGACATCAATCCTCGCTGGATTGTTGAAGCAGATTTTGAATGTGAAGGTGGCTATAGCGCATTCAATACTATGAATAATAAGGGCCCGTTACCGAGTGCTCTTTTTGTGAGTAACGATATGATGGCAATGGGTGTGATCAACGCCGCCAATGAACATAATATTAAGATCCCACAGGATATTTCAATCATCGGTTACGATGATATTCATATTGCTAGATTTATGACGCCGTCACTCACAACGGTCCACCAGCCTAAATACCGTTTAGGAAAAGCCGCCGTAGACACCTTGCTTACAAAGTTAGAAAAAAACAGCAATGACACGGTCGTCGTTCAACTCGAACCCACATTAGTAGAAAGAAAGAGTGTAAAAACGCTATCGTAAGCGTCTATTGTATTAGTCTGGCTGGATAACCACTTTTTCAATAATCACGGTCTCATTTGGCACATCATCGTAACCATTGCGGGTTTCTGTTACTAGTGAGGAAATGTCCTGAACGACATCCATTCCTGCTGAAACCTTGCCAAAAACAGCGTACCCCCAACCTTTGTTCGTTGTCGCAGTATGATCGAGACATGGGTTGTCGGCTACATTGATAAAGAACTCTGCCGTTGCAGAATGAGGCGCTTCAGTGCGCGCCATTGCGATGGTGCCGGTGAGATTCTTTAACCCTCGATTCGCTTCGTTTACAATCGGAAGCCGGGTTGGTTTTTCATTCAGATCTACCGTAAGCCCACCACCTTGAACCATGAAGCCTGAGATAACGCGGTGAAATATTGTCCCTTCATAAAATCCTTCTTGGCAGTATCGCAAAAAGTTTTTTGAACTGACTGGCGCTGTCGCTGTGTCTAATTCGATCTGAATGTCACCAACGTTGGTGTGTAAAATAATCATAAAAAAGGCTCAATTGGGCTTAATATCATGGAGAGGGTAGTATACGAAATGTTGAATGGAGGAAACACCGCTTAGTTTTCACCTTTCACTGTAAATCCGCATTTGTTAGTATCTCGTTTTCAATTTATGTAGCGTGATATCAATGACTCTGGTGTCACCAATGCCCGTCGGTTGTCGAGATAAACCATGAAAAATACCCGTGTCATCATTGGGCTAACGAACCCTAAAAGTCCATCAAATGTCGGTGCTGTCATGCGTGCAGCAGGGTGCTACCAAGCGGATGAAGTGCAATATACTGGGCAGCGCTATGAGAAAGCCTCGAAGTTTCATACGGACACGAATAACGTCGCTAGCCAAATCCCGCTTAAAGGTGTGGACTCTTTTTTAGCTAATCTGAGCGATGATACTCGTATAGTGTGTGTCGATTTTGCAGAAGGCGCCACCCCATTACCTGAATTTGAGCACCCAGATAAAGCCATCTATATCTTTGGGCCTGAAGATGGATCCATTTCTCAAGATGTGGCAGACCGAGCGGATCATGTGGTTTATGTCCCTACTATTGGTTGCATGAATTTGGCTGCATCGGTGAATGTTCTGCTCTACGATCGCCTCGCCAAGTCGCCTAATATAGATATCAGCGACACGTTAATTAAATCAAGTCGTGATAACCGCAACCACCTCATAGTTAGAAGTAAGCAAGGCTAGAAGTGAACAAGGCTAGAAGTGAAGCAAGGCTAGAGGCGAGTAAGTGTTCTTATTGAGGATGATATATTGAACATCATGAGTTTGAATGAAGCGTATGGTATTACCATTGTGTTAGCCGTGTTTCTTACCATTTATATTTTCATTCACATTAGATACATTCGACGCGGTGAAGCCCATAAAGCTTTCTTATCTGGGCTGTGGGAAATGATGAAAAATACCGTTCATGGCCAAAACCTCAGAGCCATGGGGTATAAGCATGAAAAAGAGCAGCCTAATAAATCCCTAGAGCGCTAATGCCCGGTTTATACATCGAGATAAACCTCCCCTAACGACATGTATGCTTGTGTGGGGGGGCGAATGATCAAGTTGTGACATAGATTGTTATTTTATCTCGTTGAGTTACAATGCGCGTTCGTATTTTTCTAGGTACATTCGTATTTGTATCGAAATCAATACCGAACTCTCATTTAGACATGTTTCGTTAATGACGAAACATATTACTGAACATGTGTTGCTTGGTATGCAACACCACTGTAAAGGACAAATAATGCCTATTATTACTCTTCCTGACGGCAGTCAGCGCCCATTTGACGCGCCTGTTTCAACACTCGATGTAGCCCTATCTATCGGCCCTGGTCTTGCTAAAGCTACCATTGCTGGGCGTGTAGACGGTAATCGTGTTGATGCGTGTGACCTTATCGAAAACGATGCAAGCCTAGAAATCATCACCGCTAAAGATGAAGTTGATGGCCTTGAGATCGTTCGTCACTCTTGTGCTCACCTTTTAGGCCATGCGATTAAGCAACTTTTCCCAGAAGCGAAAATGGCGATCGGTCCAACCATCGACAATGGCTTTTACTATGATATCGATTTAGAGCACTCGCTAACGCAAGATGATCTCGAAAAAATCGAAAAGCGCATGAAAGAGTTGGCGAAAACCAAATATCAGGTCGTTAAAAAGAACGTAAGCTGGCAGGAAGCGCGCGACGCATTTGAAGCTCGCGGTGAGAGCTACAAAATTGAAATCCTGGATGAAAATGTTGCTCGTGACGATCGACCAGGACTTTACCACCATGAAGAATACATCGATATGTGTCGTGGCCCTCACGTGCCGCATATGGGTTTCTGTCAGCACTTCACGCTATTGAACGTAGCGGGTGCATACTGGCGTGGTAACAGCGACAACAAAATGCTACAACGCATCTACGGTACCGCATTTCACGATAAGAAAGCACTGAAAGCGCACTTAACTCGCCTTGAAGAAGCAGCCAAGCGTGACCATCGTAAGATTGGTAAGCACCTTGACCTATTCCACATGCAGCAAGAAGCACCGGGTATGGTGTTCTGGCATCATAATGGTTGGTCTATTTTCCGTGATCTTGAAGTCTTCATTCGTGAAAAATTGACCGAATATGATTACCAGGAAGTAAAAGGTCCGTTGATGATGGATCGTGTTCTTTGGGAACGATCTGGTCACTGGGACAAATACGCAGAAGCGATGTTCACAACCAGTTCTGAGAACCGTGAGTACGCCATCAAGCCAATGAACTGTCCGGGTCACGTTCAAATCTTTAACCAAGGTTTGAAATCATACCGCGACTTGCCGCTGCGTATGGCAGAGTTTGGTTCTTGTCACCGTAATGAGCCTTCTGGTGCGCTGCACGGCATTATGCGTGTTCGTGGCTTCACTCAAGATGATGCGCACGTATTCTGTACAGAAGAACAAGTACAACAAGAAGTAAAAGCATGTATCGAGATGGTTTACGATACTTACACAACATTTGGTTTTGAAAACATTGTTGTGAAGCTGTCAACTCGCCCTGAGCAACGTGTCGGTTCCGATGAAATGTGGGATCGCGCTGAAGCGGATCTAAAGCTCGCGCTAGAGTCAATGAACATTGCTTTTGATATTCAAGAAGGCGAAGGTGCGTTCTACGGACCGAAAATTGAATTTACATTACATGATTGCTTAGATCGTGCGTGGCAATGTGGTACAGTGCAGCTTGATTTTGCATTACCTGAACGTTTAGGTGCAACTTACGTTGGTGAAGATAACGAACGTCATACGCCAGTGATGATTCACCGAGCGATTTTAGGTTCACTAGAGCGCTTCATTGGTATTCTAATTGAAGAGTACGCTGGCTTCTTCCCTACGTGGTTGGCGCCAGAACAAGCGGTTGTCATGGGTATTACTGACAAACAAGCTGAATATGTACAAGAAATCACAAAAAAACTGCAAAAAAGTGGATTTAGAGTCAAAGCGGACTTGAGAAATGAGAAGATTGGCTTTAAAATCCGCGAACATACTTTGAAACGTGTTCCGTACATGCTTGTCTGTGGCGACCAGGAAATGGAAGCCGGAGAAATTGCAGTACGTACTCGTAAGGGCAAGGACCTAGGCAAGTTTAAAGTGGATGACTTTATTTCATACATCCAAGCCGAAGTTACAAGCCGTAAGCTCAATCTGGAGGAATAGCTATTAAAGGCGGAAGACGTGGCCAACAACCGGCCAAACAAAACCAGCACCGTTTAAACGGTGACATTCGTGGCGTTCGTGAAGTTCGCTTAACTGGCGCTGACGGCGAAGCCGTTGGTGTAGTATCAATTGCTGAAGCACTTGAAGCTGCTAATGAAGCTGGTATGGATCTCGTAGAGATCAGCCCTAACGCCGAGCCGCCTGTCTGTCGAGTGATGGACTACGGCAAGTTCCTCTTCGAGAAGAGCAAAGCTGCGAAAGAGCAGAAGAAGAAGCAAAAGCAGGTCCAGATTAAGGAAATAAAATTCCGTCCTGGGACTGATGTCGGAGACTATCAGGTAAAACTACGCAACCTGACTGGTTTCCTAGAAGACGGCAACAAAGTGAAGGTAACAATTCGCTTCCGTGGCCGTGAAATGGCCCACCAAAGCATCGGTGTTGACGTTCTTAATCGTTTGAAAGCGGATACTGAAGAATTTGCAGTAGTCGAATCTTTCCCAACGAGAATAGAAGGTCGCCAGATGATTATGGTATTGGCGCCTAAAAAGAAGTAATTAAAGGCCTTACAAGTAGCAATAATGCACCTGCTGTTTCAGTGGGTGTGTTTTGTTCGCCCTAATTACTATATTATTAACTACTCAACAATGCGGAGTTATTCATCATGACTAAGATGAAATCCAATAAAGGTGCTGCTAAGCGTTTTAAGAAAACTGCTGGTGGTATTAAGTTTAAGCACGCTGGTAAACGTCACATCCTGACTAAGCGTACTACTAAGAACAAGCGTCAACTACGTCCAAATGCAATTCTTCCTAAATGTGAAGTAGCTGCAGTTCTACGTATGTTGCCATACGCTTAATTCTTTTTAGTTTAATTATCGTTTATTTAGGAGAAGCATAATGCCTCGCGTAAAACGTGGTGTACAAGCTCGTGCACGTCATAAGAAAGTTCTTAAACAAGCTAAAGGTTACTACGGAGCACGTTCACGTGTTTACCGCGTAGCTTTCCAAGCAGTTACAAAAGCTGGTCAATACGCATACCGTGACCGTCGCAACAAGAAGCGTCAATTCCGTCAACTTTGGATTGCTCGTATCAACGCTGCGTCTCGTCAAAATGGTCTATCTTACAGCCGTTTTATCAACGGTCTTAAGAAAGCGTCTATCGAAATCGATCGTAAGATCCTTGCCGATATCGCTGTATTCGACAAAGCTGCATTTGCAGTACTCGTTGGAAAAGCAAAAGCTGCTCTTTAATTAGCAGTTTATGGTTACGAAAAAGGAGGGCTTAGGCTCTCCTTTTTTATTGCGTTCAATTTGAGTTTGACCAGATAAAAGAGCCATTATATCAATCGTAGTAAATAACGGTTCACCCT
>NZ_JBNGCJ010001014.1:0-2477 GCF_049974785.1 Vibrio genomosp. F10 str. 9ZD137 | reverse complement strand
GGTTTTGATAATTTCATTCGCTTAGGTGACATTGCGGCAGGTGATAAACCGTTAGCGGTTATCCATGCTCGTAATGAAGAGCAATGGCAAGAGGCCGCACAGGCACTTCAACGTGCAATTACGATTGGCGGAGACTATCAACCGACTCCAGATGTTTATCGTCAGATCCGTTCTGAAGACGTATGAAATCTGGTGAAGCGCATTTAATGGGTGAGAAAATGAAAAGAGCATTTATTTTAGTATTAGATTCATTTGGTATTGGTGAAACTGCCGATGCGGATAAGTTTGGTGATGTTGGTTCGGATACCATGGGCCATATTGCAGAGCAGTGCAGTAAAGGGCTAGCGGATAATGCCGATCGTAGTGGACCATTAAAACTGCCTAACCTGTCTAAGCTTGGTTTTGCGATGGCGCACAAAGAGTCGACCGGTAAGTTTGCTGCGGGTCTTGAAGGCAGTGTTGATGTGATTGGTGCTTACGGCCATGCCGCTGAGCTGTCATCAGGTAAAGATACGCCTTCAGGTCACTGGGAAATTGCTGGTGTTCCTGTGTTATTTGAATGGGGTTACTTTACAGATAAAGAAAACAGCTTTCCAACGGAGCTAACAGATCGCATTCTAAAACGTGCTGGTTTGTCTGGTTTCTTAGGCAATTGCCATGCATCAGGGACTCAGGTTCTTGATGACTTGGGCGAAGAGCACATGAAGACAGGTTTACCGATTTTCTATACATCAGGTGACTCGGTATTCCAAATCGCTTGTCATGAAGAGACGTTTGGTTTGGACAAGTTACTAGAGCTTTGCCAGATCGCTCGTGAAGAACTTGAAGAGTACAACATTGGCCGAGTGATTGCGCGACCATTTGTTGGTGCGAAAGCGGGCGAATTTGCTCGTACGGGTAACCGCCGAGACTTATCGGTAGAGCCACCGGCACCAACTGTGTTACAAAAACTGGTGGATGAAAAAGGCGGTCAAGTCCACTCTATTGGTAAAATCTCTGACATTTATGCGGGCTGCGGGATAACTCAGAAAACCAAAGCAACGGGAATTCCAGAGCTCTTCGAAGCAACAAAAGAAGCGATCAAAAAGGCTGGGGACAACACGATAGTCTTCACCAATTTTGTTGACTTTGATTCTGCATACGGGCACCGAAGAGATGTCGCAGGCTATGCGGCGGCTTTAGAGTACTTTGATGGGCGAATTAACGAAGTTATCGAGTTAATGCAAGAAGATGACATTCTTATTTTGACGGCAGATCATGGGTGTGATCCAACCTGGCCAGGCAGTGATCATACGCGTGAGCATATCCCCGTTATCGTTTATGGCCAAAAAGTACCAGCCGGTTCATTGGGCCTTAGAGATACGTTTGCTGACATAGGCCAAAGTTTGGCATCGTACTTTGAAACCTCTCCAATGGAATACGGTAAAAACTTTTTGTAATCATGGATTAGGGCTCTGTTGAAGAGCCCTTAACAATTGGATTAGCAATTCAAATAGAGATTGAAGAAGGAATAGATTATGGCAACGCCACATATTAATGCTGAAAAGGGTGACTTTGCAGATGTTGTTTTGATGCCGGGGGATCCACTGCGCGCTAAATACATTGCTGAGACTTTTTTAGATGATGCTGTTCAGGTCTGTGATGTTCGCAGTATGTATGGATACACCGGCACTTATAAAGGTCGTAAGATCTCGGTGATGGGGCATGGCATGGGAATTCCATCATGCTCTATATACGTAACAGAGCTGATTAAAGACTTCGGTGTTAAGAAGATAATACGCGTCGGAAGTTGTGGTGCGGTTAGCGAAGATATTAAAGTGCGTGATGTTGTGATTGGTATGGGCGCGTGCACAGACTCTAAAGTAAACCGTATTCGCTTTAAAGATCATGACTTCGCAGCCATCGCTGATTATAAAATGGTGAGAGCTGCTGAAGTGGCAGCAAAAGCACGTGGTATCGATGTCAAAGTCGGTAACCTGTTTTCAGCAGAACTCTTCTACACTCCTGACCCAGACATGTTCGACGTAATGGATAAATACGGAATTGTTGGCGTCGAAATGGAAGCGGCTGGAATTTATGGTGTGGCGGCAGAATATGGCGCCAAAGCGCTAGCAATCTGTACGGTATCGGATCACATCAAAACCGGTGAACAAACCACGTCAGATGAACGTGCAACCACATTTAATGAAATGATGGAAATTGCTTTGGATTCCGTTTTGCTAGGCGATGAAGACTAACCATTTTTTAGCATAAAATGAAAAAACCTCAGTTTGAACACTGAGGTTTTTTATTTGTATTTGTGCGGCTGTTTGTTTGGCAATGATTGATTCTACCCACGGCTTAGATCACGAACCTAAGTTCTGACAGCGGTTAAGTTCTGACCGTGGTTAAGTGCTTAAGGTAGTTAACTGTTATGTCAAAAGTATAATGATGATTATTGCCCACTGAGTAACAAGTTTTCAAGATCGGAAGAGCGG
>NZ_JBNGCJ010001013.1:0-551 GCF_049974785.1 Vibrio genomosp. F10 str. 9ZD137 | reverse complement strand
GCACTTCAAACTTGATACTAAGTTACGTGTACTTTAACCAATTCAAAGTGCTTTGCCAAAAAGAACCTTTTATTAAGGCCTTAGGCTCATTATCAGTTAGCCACACGATAAATGGCTTAAGGAAAACACTTGGAACATTATTATCTGTGAATGCTGTATCATTAAACTCCACAGCTGCATTTATACAGGTTTGAAACTCTTCTAACGCTTTCCCAAATAATGCGGGGTTGGTTGCTACGAAATCTAGATTTGAACTATTTAAACGAAAAACCTCATTAGAAGTTGTAGAAATACAAATTTGTTTGTCATCGCGATCCGAACCTAAGACAGCGAGTTTTTCGTTTTGAATTAATAGTTCAGGTAACCAACAATCTTCCTCTCCGAAATACATATTCGGGGCACACCATTCAGGTAAACCAACCTCTGATAAGAATCTGATTGTTGATAAATGCAATCCAAGTTCATTGAGTCTAGTTATCGGATATTTAGAATAATTATCGAAGATTGCAGCATCCATACTCTAGTAACCTAACGCTCTGCTAAGCGGCAAA
>NZ_JBNGCJ010001012.1:0-3901 GCF_049974785.1 Vibrio genomosp. F10 str. 9ZD137 | reverse complement strand
TAGGAGCACCAATCTTCATCTGGATGTTGGTGAAAAATCATGATTCACGTTAAAAGTGTTGCCGTCGCGTCGAGAATTCTTCCTCTCTCGTTTGAATGCAAAGCGGGTGAGGTGACACACATCATTGGTCCAAATGGCAGTGGTAAAAGTACACTGCTTTCCGCGATATCAGGAGTATTGCCCTTCACTGGAAGCGTGGTTATCGATTCACTTGAAGTGGAAAATACGTCATTAGAAACCCTCGCGGAGCACCGGGCTTACCTGTCTCAAAGTGATCGACCTGCATTTAACTTGGAGGTATTCCAGTATCTTGCGTTATCCGTGCCGCACTGTTGCCATGTTGATGAGCCCAAGGTTCAACAAGCGATAGAGACACTCACAGCGTTAGTCGGCATACAGGATAAAATGCACCGTTCTATTCACCATTTATCTGGCGGAGAATGGCAACGTGTGCGACTCGCCTCTATCTGTTTACAGGTATGGCCGGATATTAACCCTCATGCCAAACTGCTGCTGCTAGATGAACCTGCAGCCCCCCTCGACATTGCGCGTGAAAGTTTGCTCTATCGATTGATTGATGTCGTGGCAAAACGGGGACTCTGTGTCATTATGGCTAACCATGATTTGAATCGAACGTTGCGCCATGCAGACAGTGCGATTCTGATGAGTAATGGCATCATGCAGAAAGTGGGTAAGGTCGATGAAGTACTGGAACCAGGATTACTCACTGAGGTGTTCCAAATTCCAGTTAAAAAAGTGCAGGTAGACAAGCGACCTTATTTGATTTTTGACTAAACGGAATACTCAATACAAAAATAGCGAGCGACTGGCTCGCTATTTTGATCGGGCTAATATACCTAATGGGTTTCAATACGGTTTCTGTGTCGTTTCTGTGCCTGTGCGAGAAACGCTGAATATGCCCAGATTTTCATTAGATTAAACAAGCGGTGTTAAATCGGCAGGGCGGTAATAAACGGACTTCAGAACTTTACCTTGGCGAATGGTTTTTCCTTCCGCTACAAAATCTTCGGCACACTTAGCAATAATGTAATTGCCTTTTTGTACCGCCATCAATGCGATTCCTTGCTCTGCATAGAATGTTTCTGTCTCTGTGTATTCCGCTTCATTGCGGCATACCTTACTCATATTGCTTGAGTGTACTTCGTCCCAGCATGGCAAGAACTCAATATCACGGTTAATGGCCACATTAAGCAGCAGATCAATCAGGTAGCTAATGGCAAGGTTATCGTCGACCTGACTATGGCCAAGGTGAACAAGGCGCCCCATGAGAACGTACACACTATCGACAATGGCGTCAGCTTGTTCAATTTTTGAGTCCGCTTCTGCCAGTTCGGTCAGCTCTTCGATAATTAAAGACGTATGCAATGTATCGGCTTTTTCATTTAAGCTCGCGACATCAGAAACAGGCAGGTCGAAGGTACTACGAAACTCGGTAATATCGCGATAAAGATGGTCAAAGATAGGTTGAGTCAATTGAGATAAAAGCATGAAAAAGTCCGTTATAAATAGGCTTGATAATTTCTCAATATGATACCAAAGCACAGCGCTAGCTTCTATCTCGTTCTAGTGTCCATCTCGTTCTAATATCCATCTTGCTGTAACATCTGTCTTGTGCTCGTATTGATCCTGTTCTAACTTCTATCGCGTTATAGAACCCCCCCATGACTGACTGAATTGGCCCAACGCGGCGTAGAAGACATAACGAAGCGAAAGGCCAATGTGTTTGTAAACAATCTCAGGTGAGGATGTTCGCAGCGTTAACGGCCTCTACCATCGACCATGACTAAAATGGTCTTTGAAATGATACTCAAATCCATCAACAACCAGTTCCGCAAAGATCCTAAAGAGAGTGCGTAGCTATGATCGAACCCGACCTTACGACGAACATCATCAATACAAGTGTCATATCCTTGGTTTACCTGAGCAAGCCCCGTAATACCAGGCATAACGCCATAGGTTCGGTCAGCAAAATATGGGATGGCCGTTTCTAATTTATTGTAAAAACTAGGGCGTTCAGGCCTTGGACCAATCAACGACATTTCACCACGGATGACGTTGAACAACTGTGGGATTTCATCAAGGCGAGTTTTACGTAAGAAGCGACCTACAGGAGTGATGCGCGGGTCACCCTCGGTTGCCCACACTGCGCCTGAGCGTGATTCTGCGTCTTCGTACATGGTACGGAACTTAATAATATCGAAAAAGGCCATGTGGCTAGGGGTGGATTTTCCAACTCTCAGCTGCTTGTAAAACACAGGGCCAGTTGATGTCAATTTAATCGCGATGGCTATAAACGGCATGATTGGGCTAAGCAATAACAACGCTACAACGGAGCCAACTAAATCAAAAGCGCGTTTTGCGAACCAAATTGAAATACGGGAAGATTTATTCGTCATCATAATAATATCCTTAGTGATTTACACGCGTCCAGCGACCAGATTCAAAACCAAGTAGGTAACGTAACCCACCAACAAAGTTAGCGAAATGTCCTGATGCTAAGTAGGTAATAAGTGTGCATAATTTGCATTTGAATACGCTTGGGAATAGCAGGCTCAAGCCAGCAATTGAGTAGATCGTCAACTGACCGACCAGGGCAGCAAAAAATAGAGTGTGATGCATCAACATCATCGACGTTGTCAAGCATACAAGCATTAAGTATGGCGTCATCAATCTCAAGCCTTTACCTGATATAAAGGCAAAAGCGACGCCTTTGTATCTTGGGTTGAATAGGCCAAATAGTTGAATGACCTGTTGCATATTGCCAGCAGAGATACGTAAACGGCGTTTAAAATCGTTGTTTTGATTCGTCTCTTCTAACTCTAGCGCCACCAATTTTTCATCGTACAATGTCTTGTAGCCTTGTTTCACTATGGTCATCGGCAAAATGAAATCATCGTTAATGGTGTTTTCGCAAATAGGTTCAAATAGATGCGTCCTAAACAGATAGAATGCTCCGTGCGCGCCCAGCGTTGAACCTAGAGACGCTTCGTTTTGCTTGAGTTGACTCTGATATTTCCAATAGCTCGCTTCCCCTTCGTTGTTGGTTGACAGCAATTGGTAATGACCGTTCAGCACACCAGTGGATTCGTTAAGGAAGTGCTGCTCAGCGACTAACAAAGCGTCAATCGAGATCAAGGCTGAAACATCAGAAAGTGCGGTAACGTCAGTGGTGATCGTTTTCATTTGATGATTAATCACTGCGACTTTTCCCTTATTTTCAGCAAAGTCGCGGATTTCAAAGTGAACATCACTGCAAATGGATTCTTGTATTGTGTCCTGCGCGATTTCAACCGTGTTATCTGTGCAACCATCGCACGCTATGATGATCGATAAACGTTTTCTCGGGTAATCCAAGCTCGCGAGATTACGAATCTTTTCTGCTATCCAACGCTCCTCATTATAAGCAGGGACTAAAATAGTGATGGATGGACGCGTCGAGTCCAGATCGCTTCCGCGATAACCTCTCACGATGTCAGACACATGGCTAAGTGGATGACGCTTTGAATACCATTTTAAAAATAGCGGGTAACCGACGTGATGGTAAACGATAAGCATCGCACTCAATGCAGATATTAAGGCAACAAGCTGCTCAACGATACTGTTCATACTGCCGCCTCCGTGTTCAATGCTTTCAATGCCAGGTTCTCGTACGATTTCACCATGTTTCTAATGTTATTGTGTTTTAGAACAAATTCGCGTGGAGTCTGTTTGTCATCGACATTGGGTTGAAGGCTTGAATTTAAATTGGCATGACTACGAGCCATTTGAAAAAGCACATCCACCATATTATGCACATCATTGGCTTTTATTAACCGTCCGCTGGTTGGGCAAAGCGTCTCTTTACTTGCGCCCACATCCGTGACTGCGGTTGGTACGTTAC
>NZ_JBNGCJ010001011.1:0-1646 GCF_049974785.1 Vibrio genomosp. F10 str. 9ZD137 | reverse complement strand
TGAAGACCACGCCGTGATGATGACTTACGTGGTGAAAATGCTTTGTGCGGGTCTCATTCACGGCGACCTCTCCGAGTTCAATGTACTGGTTGATGAGTATGGCCCAGTGATCATTGATTTACCTCAAGCCGTTGATGCGGCAGCGAATAACAACGCTGAATGGATGCTCACTCGCGATGTCAATAATATTCGTGATTACTATGGTCAATTTGCACCAGAGCTTCTCGCCACCGAATACGCGAAAGAAATCTGGGCTATCTTTGAGAAAGGCGACCTCAAACCAGACACTGAGCTAACGGGAACGTTCGTTGAACAGGATATCGAGGCTGATCTTGCGGCTATCATGAAAGAAATTGATGATGCGAGAAGTGAAGAACGCTTTAGACGAGAGCGAATCAAAGAAGCAAAAGAAGGTATTGATGAAAGTAAGTTTAACTGGTCTGAATAGGCTTTAGGTTTAGCTTTTAGACCATCAAGCACAGCCAACGACTGTAGAAAATAACCACAAATAAACAAAGTACCTTTCTAACGTGCCAGTATTCTGCAACTGGCACTCTCTGCCAACCACACAATAATGACCAAATGAAACAAGCCATCACGGGTTACCACAAAGACGAAAATGACGACTGGGTTGCTCAATTAGAATGCGGGCATTTCCAGCATGTCAGACACAACCCTCCCTTTGTCTGCCGACCGTGGGTTGTCTCTATAGAAGGTAGACAGTCAATGCTGGGTTACCTGCTAGTGTGCAAAAAATGTGATATAGGAGCCCCTCAAGATTTTTTGCTTTTAGAGTAACCAAAGTAAATATCTTGCCGATTCTCTAGCCACAATTCGTGTTTTGCCATCACCTTGGCAAACATAGCACTTTGCAAATACCCATTAAGCCAATCGCGAAGTTTAGGATATGGACTCTGCAAGTACCACTGCCTTTCAATTCGAGCAAATTTTCGAATAAAGGGCATCACGGCAATATCCAACAAACTTTCTCGATCGGAAAACAGGTAGGTATGCTGCGTCAGTCTATCTTCCAACGCCTGTAATACCACTTCACAGCGACGGCGACACTCTCCTAGATTATCTTCATGGTAACGCTTAGCACAGCTATACGCCTCTAACGCAGGAACAAACTCATGCTCAAAACGGCTGATTAACGCATGCATGCGAGTCAATGCTGTCTCTTGCTTGTAGTCAAGAAGATCATCGGGATCATTTTCGGCCAAAGCCCATAGCATCACTTCCAAACTCTCTTCTAGAATAATACGGTCGCTAACAACCAAAATTGGCACACTCCCTTTTGGAGAAGCAACCAGCATTTCTTTGGGCTTATTATTGAGTTTAACAGCCCTAATCAGCACTGTTTTCTGAGATTTAAACAATGCGATACGTGCCCGCATCGCATATGGACAGTGCTGCAAAGAATAGAGTATCGGGGCTTGATCAAGTGAATTGCTTTTACTGCCTTGAATTAATTGACGACTCATGATTTCACTTCGCCTTTCCATTTCGATTTAGTTATAACTGTTGCGTCTAATATAATGTGCTAAATATATCGATGAAACGCTATCTGAACAAATGGAATTAGATCACACTATTGAGGCAATAGCTAGAGCGTGTTGGGCATTGATACTGCGTTAGAGGCTTCT
>NZ_JBNGCJ010001010.1:0-735 GCF_049974785.1 Vibrio genomosp. F10 str. 9ZD137 | reverse complement strand
TGATCAACGAAGCATTTCAACATATCTTTCAGGTTGAATAGCTGAGGTTGACCATTGTTAAGCGCAACCATGTTGACACCAAAGGTCGTTTGCAGCTGTGTCTGAGAGTAAAGGTTGTTCAGTACAACTTCACCCACAGCATCGCGCTTACATTCAATAACAATACGCATACCATCTTTGTCAGACTCATCACGTAATGCACTGATACCTTCTACTTTCTTATCTTTAACGAGCTCAGCGATTTTTTCAATCAATCTTGCTTTGTTAACTTGATACGGAATTTCTGTAACGATAATCGTTTCTTTACCGTTCTTATCCGCTTCTATATCCGCTTTAGAGCGCATGTAGACTTTTCCGCGACCAGTCTTATAGGCGTCAACAATGCCCTTGCGGCCACTGATTAATGCTGCTGTCGGGAAATCAGGACCTGGGATATAGTCCATGAGTTCATCAATAGTAATGTCTTCATTATTAATGAACGCTAAGCAGCCATCGATCACTTCCGTCAAGTTATGCGGAGGAATATTGGTTGCCATACCGACTGCGATACCAGAAGCACCGTTAACCAATAGGTTCGGGATCTTAGTAGGCAGTACCGCTGGGATTTGCTCTGTTCCATCATAGTTAGGGACGTAGTCAACGGTCTCTTTATCAAGATCCGCCAATAGCTCGCCCGCTATTTTTGACATACGAACTTCGGTGTAACGCATTGCCGCCGCTGAATCGCCATCAACC
>NZ_JBNGCJ010001009.1:0-654 GCF_049974785.1 Vibrio genomosp. F10 str. 9ZD137 | reverse complement strand
ATTGTTGCCGGCCTCTGCTGCGGCTAATCCTTGCACCGAACCGTTACCAAACTCTTCCGGTTTTTTTGACACTCGTTTTGCTTCGTTGTAGCAAATGAAAGCTGAGATATCAGCACCGGCTCCAGGAACCGAACCAATAGAAGTACCCAGTAGGCCACTTTTAACCGCGGTTGGCATCATCTCTTTTAGGTCTTTTTTACTTAGTAGCTTATGGCTAAATTTTGGTACTTTGGCTCGCTTTTCTTTGATGATTTTTTCAATCTGATTGATCGCTTCAGAGAGGGCGAATAAACCAATCAGAACAGGAATGACATTGATACCGCTGTACAGATCCATCACTCCAAAGGTAAATCTAGGAACGCTGCTGATTGGGTCTAAGCCCACGGTAGAAACAAGTAAGCCAATGGTGCCTGCCAACAGACCTTTTAATATGTTTTGAGAAGAGACGCTAGCAATAATGGTGAGCCCAAAGAGCGCCAAAGCGAAGTACTCAGGGGCATTAAAACGCAATGCAAAGTTAGCCAGCATTGGGGCTATTGCGATCAAAATAATGGTACTGATGAGGCCACCGACAAAAGACGCAATGGCAGAAATACTCAAAGCACGCGCTGCTTGTCCTTTGGCTGCAAGAGTATGGCCGTCTAACACGGTAGC
>NZ_JBNGCJ010001008.1:0-1440 GCF_049974785.1 Vibrio genomosp. F10 str. 9ZD137 | reverse complement strand
TGGTTGTTATTGATGAGTTTGCAGACTTGATGATGGTAGTGGGTAAGAAAGTTGAAGAACTGATTGCTCGACTTGCCCAAAAAGCCCGAGCGGCAGGAATTCACTTAATTCTCGCGACTCAACGTCCATCTGTTGATGTCATCACGGGTCTGATTAAAGCGAACATACCAACGCGTGTTGCATTCACCGTATCAACAAAAACAGACTCGAGAACGATACTGGATCAAGGCGGTGCTGAATCGTTGCTTGGTATGGGTGACATGCTTTATTTACCTTCAGGTTCGAGCCACACCATTCGAGTTCACGGCGCGTTTGCATCGGATGACGATGTACATGCTGTGGTGAATAACTGGAAGGCCCGTGGTCGACCAAATTACATTGATGAAATCACCAATGGTGAGCAATCACCGGAAACATTATTACCGGGTGAAAAAATGGAAGGGGATGAAGATACAGACCCTCTCTTTGATCAAGTGGTTGAACACGTTGTGGAATCTCGCCGAGGATCTGTGTCAGGGGTTCAGCGTAAGTTTAAGATAGGTTATAACCGTGCTGCGCGTATTATTGAGCAGTTAGAAGCTCAAGGAATAGTGAGTGCACCGGGTCATAATGGTAACCGAGAAGTGTTAGCACCAGCTCCAACACGTGATATGAATTAGTTCTAACACATTCAACAATCCAACTGTCTAGAATTGAAAAGCCCTATTTACCTGAAGAGGAAATAGGGCTTTTTTGGGTTGTCTTTCTAGGCAGTCCAAGAGCTATGCTCTAACGGATAGCACCTGGGACACTAATCAACCTTTTTAGCAAACTGAGCAATAAAAATAACCGCAAGAGCGAACAAATTTCCTGCAAAAATAACGACTAACCATTGCGGCATAGAAAGCGTTAAAAACTGCCAAACAATTTTACTGCACTCACCGTATGCCTCAAACATCCACGGCGCCCATTGGTTTAATGGTGCCCAAGCTGGAAAAGTCACAAATAGATCACAAGTCGCGAATGGTGATGGATTAAATTGGTAATCGACATGCTGTAAGGACAGTGCGAGCCCTTTGTAGCTGCTTGCGCCCCATGCTGCCAAACCAAGCCAACGAACAATAGGGTGCTTTGGATTAATAAGGCCAATTAACGCGGCGGCTCCTACGCCAAGCATGGCAACACGTTCGTAGATACACATAACACAAGGTGACAGCATCATGACGTGTTGGAAGAAAAGTGCACATGCTTCAAAAAATATAACGAATATAAGCAATAGCAACCATGAGATACGATTCTGAGAAAAAGTTTTGATAATACTAAGAAGCTTCACAACAGGTTCCTTGTAGAAATAAAAAAGCTCTGATAGTCAGAGCTTTTTATCTTGGATTAGTTTCACAATCAACTGATTTTTTAATGTCCGTTTGATATTACCGCTTCGGCAGCGCCTGCCGCTTTGTG
>NZ_JBNGCJ010001007.1:0-238 GCF_049974785.1 Vibrio genomosp. F10 str. 9ZD137 | reverse complement strand
GAAGCTAGTATCGCTTCATATTTACCTGACTCATGGTGTTTTGCTGCATTAGACAGCGGACGAGTTTTTGCTGCTTGTATAGTTAAAGCGCAGACCAACAGCCTTGCTGAGATATTTAATGTATCGGTATCTCCAGAGCTGCAAGGTCAGGGTATTGGTTCTAAGTTACTAAAGCTTGTTCTATCTCAGCTACCAAGCAAGGGAATCAATCGTATTGAGCTTGGTACGGGTACATTTG
>NZ_JBNGCJ010001006.1:0-2948 GCF_049974785.1 Vibrio genomosp. F10 str. 9ZD137 | reverse complement strand
ACCGCTCTTCCGATCTACACCTTTGAGAAAACTTCTTCGTGAAATTGCCATTTTATTACTCCAATTGACGTCGATTAGTGATGACCTTCAGCAAAGTCTGATGAGTGCTTTTGTAAATACTTCAGTACCAGTGCTTCAGTGTCAGCATCAAAGTTCACGAATGCGATCATGCCATCTAGCATGCCGACCCAACCGTTAGCGCTAAAGTGCGCTTCATCAGGTTGTGAGTGACAAGTCGAGCAGTTCGTTTTGTAGGCATCGCTCGCCGCATTCCAGATCGGAGCGTAGTCGGAAACCATCGATTCTTTTTTCATCCAAAGATTGACGCTCACTTCTTCCCAAGGCAGGCCTGTGAGTTCGTCTTCTTTTCCTTCACCCACGTTCACTTGATCACTCTGGGACACTTCGCGAGATAGGATTGCCGTAGAGATATTAAGACCAAAATCTTCTTGGATCACACGACCAAAGCCTTTCGCTTTTCTCCAGCCGTCAATTTTAACTTCAATCATGTCGCCTTGTTGACCTACGATGGCAACCTGACTGGCTGGACTTAACAAGCCGGCTTCTGTCGTCGCACTTTCATCGGTATACAATGGTAGGTGACGAACGGAAATAACGTCATTGCCCTGGGAGTAGTTGGTGCTACTTGCTGTTTGCTCTAGATCACCAACGATACCACTCATTGAGGCCATATCCGCTGGAAGATGGTGTGCAATGCCTTTATGACAATCGATACAACTTTGATCTCGTTCAGCGGCTTGTTTCATTTGAATGCGCGCCGTTGGTGACATTTGTTCAAAGTCCATCGACTCGTACGCGTGACAATTTTTACATTCCAGTGAACCATTCGCAGAGAACCGATCCCATTCATGGCGAGCCAACTCAAGGCGTCGTGCTTCAAATTTTTCTGGTGTTCCAAGATCACCAAATATTTGCGCGAATACTTCCTTCGATGCTTGCATCTTACGGGCTATTTTTGCTGTCCATTCATGAGGTACGTGACAATCTGGACACGTCGCTCGAACACCAGAGCTGTTTTTCCAGTGGACAGTCTCTTGTAATTCTACGTACACGTTTTCGCTCATGGTATGGCAACCAATACAAAACTCTTCAGTGTTGGTGGCTTCTAAGGCGGTGTTAAAGCCACCCCAAAAAATCACACCAGCAATGAAACCGCCCATGGTTAAAACCCCTAGGCTGATATGAACTGCCGGGCGTGTCATTGTACGCCACAGTCTAGCAATCAATGATTTCATGTTTCACTCTCTTAAAATTCTATTCAAATATGGGTGTTAGAGATGCATTAGCCATGCACGCCAGGGGGCCCAAGAACAAACACTTGCAGCATCCAAACGATAAAACCATACCCACCAACAAAAGCGATACTTAAGATTGGGAAAAGGACGACAGTAATAAAAAGAAAAGACTGCCATTCTAACGAATGTGCCTCACCTTTCTTATCTTCATTAACACTTCTCATACATTTACCTGCATTCGATTTAGTTTTGCCTAACGACTCAATATTTTGAGTTAGTTAAATCTCGTCATTGTTAGGATGAATTTTAGTTCACGTGTCATCTAACTTTCAATAACAACCGCTGTTGAACCCTTATTAATCAACACTTTTTTGAGCTCATCCAGAGATATGTTTGATTGTCGCATTATGTGTAAAATTGTGAACAAATAAGACAAATTACACATGTTACTTTAAAGTTAACCACAAAACACTCAGTTAACAGTTTAGCTCGCTTTTTGTATATAGAGTCCGTCGAAATCCAAAATCATGCTTTTAAAATTCTCCCAGTGTCGTGCGTTTGACACTGATTGAGTCCACAAACCAAATGGGTATAAATAAAAAGAACCAATTAAAGACAAAGGCTGCTTAGTCAAAAAACCTTTACGGCAAATAGGCGGCTTGATAGCAAACAACCATTTAAAGCCGATAAAACTTATATCGACACCAGCCTAAACTTGAACAAAAAACATACACCCCTTTGCGTTAGAAACACTTTATCCACAGAAAATGTGGATAACCCACCCTTCATATAAACATGAGTGCATATTACCTTTAAGCTATTTCGATCACCCAAATACCGACACTTTTAATGTCCAGCATCGAACAAAAGTGCACCAATTTGGTTCTAATTAACACTTCTCACTTTCCTTGTTTGCAGTGCTATCCATGCTTGCTTAATGTGTAGCAAATAGCATTTAAAGGAACATAATCATGAAATTTTCCCAAGACCACCTCGCAGAGCTAAATTTGCTTCTGCAATTTGATATTAGTAGTGCAGCGACAGGCATTAAGGTCCATCAAGATGCCGCTAAAGAGACACAAGAAGCGGCTAAGCGTCTATTCGATAAAGGATTGTGTACACTGCCTGATGGAGGCTACCTCACTGACGAAGGTATCGAAATAGCAGAAAAAGCCGATAAAGTTTTGCGTATACTAAGCGCATAGCTGTCCATTAATCTTCTAACAGAATCCGATGAAAACGATCACTATTATTGGAGCCGGGTGGCTGGGTACTCCCCTCGCCACAACGCTCCTTTCTAAACACCATCGTGTGTTTGCTAGCAACACTTCCTCAGATAAAGCTCAGCAATTATCCGCATTAGGTATTCAAGGATTCATTTGTGATCTTACATCTCCTCATCGGCTTACTGAAAACCTTCTCGAACAACAACCTGACGTTCTTATTGGATGCTTTCCTCCAGGATTTCGTCGAGGCTTGTCTAACGAATACCAGCGTATGTGGCATGCGGTCGTAGAGGCAGCAAAACAGGCTAACGTAAAAAAAATCATTATGATCAGCTCCACAGCGGTTTACCCCGCTATAGATAAAAACCAGCCTGCGCCTCACTTGATGACAGAAAGTATGTCTTGCTATGACTTAGCTAACACCCCATCGAATGAGACTGATAACAGCCGTTCTAGTAAAAATGGC
>NZ_JBNGCJ010001005.1:0-518 GCF_049974785.1 Vibrio genomosp. F10 str. 9ZD137 | reverse complement strand
AGCGATACCAGATTGAATTGCCAGCATAATGCTTGCGCCTAAGAAACCACCTGTAGCCGCTGAAGAGGTAAAAGCGGACACAAAAACCAAAGCGACAGCGTCATAAAGCTTGTCTATATTGAGAAGGATAACACTGGCACAGGTAACCACGTAGAACACCGCCATGACAGGCACAACTTTACCCGCCACTTTAGCGATCGATTGAATTCCACCGAGTGTCACGCCTGCCACCAATAGAGTTAAGATTGGGGCTGAAATTTCACGAGTAACGCCAAATGAAATCTCGCTAGCATCGAGTATGGCGTTCACTTGCGGAAAAGTACCAATACCAAAGCAGGCGACTCCGAGCGCAGAAATCGCAAACATCACCGCGAGTGCTTTAGAGCCTACACCGTATTGAAGGTAGTACATTGGCCCACCGATCATTTGGCCGTTGTCATCCACTTTACGGTATTTTACAGCGAGTAAACATTCCGCATATTTGGTTGCCATACCAAATACGGCCGCTAGCCACATCC
>NZ_JBNGCJ010001004.1:0-202 GCF_049974785.1 Vibrio genomosp. F10 str. 9ZD137 | reverse complement strand
CCCCAGCCGCTAAACCACCGCCACCAACCGGCACAAAGATATAATCTAGGTGACCATTTTGCTGCAACATCTCCATGCCTATCGTGCCTTGCCCTGCAATCACTAATGGGTGATCAAAGGGAGGAACAAAGGTATAGCCGTGCTTTTCTGACAACCGTTCAGCTTCGGATTTCGCTTCATCAAAGTTACTGCCATGAAGTAC
>NZ_JBNGCJ010001003.1:0-549 GCF_049974785.1 Vibrio genomosp. F10 str. 9ZD137 | reverse complement strand
GCACTTCAAACTTGATACTAAGTTTAATTCTAAACGCACCCGACAGTTCTCAAATAAACCCATTCCAAAACTATTTCTTCGATACTTTAATATGTTTATATTCCTTCAAAAATGCCAATCCAAACACCACTAAACAAAACATTGAAAAAGCAGAGATAGAAATGTGAATAATCCCCATAACTACTGCATGATATGTATGACGTCCAACATCAAACACTTGAAAGGGATCACTTAAATATTTAGTGATTGCTATATAACCAAATATTAGCGTCATTATTATTAATAAGGGAAAAGCTTTATACGGACTCCATCTTGGGTCTCGAATTATTCGCCTTGGATTAGAAGATACCGCTTTTGCACCAAGCCCTAGCAAATACATTAATAACAAACCTATTATTGATATTGTAAAATCGCTTGTTTGCCATATTGCATCTAATGCTAAGGCAACTAGAAGAAGTAATAGCACAAAGTTCATTGATGTTAATTTCTTCATTGATATACCTTTTCCCGATTAAACATAACGCCCTGCTAAGCGGCAAATAAACAACC
>NZ_JBNGCJ010001002.1:0-593 GCF_049974785.1 Vibrio genomosp. F10 str. 9ZD137 | reverse complement strand
TATGTGCAGCTTAGCTAGGCGTTAGGCAACTTGGTATACATGAAGGAGTTTTGAGTGAATAAGGAAGTACGAGTCGGTGTGGCTGCGGTTATTTTACGAGACGGACGTGTATTACTTGGAGAACGTATAGGCTCTCATGGAGCTCATACATGGGCAACTCCAGGAGGGCATCTGGAGTTGGGTGAAAGTATCGAAGAATGTGCAAAGCGTGAAACTTTTGAAGAGACAGGATTAGTTGTCAACTCATTCAAAAATCTAGGTTTTACTAATGATATTTTCGAAAAAGAGAATAAACATTATGTGACCTTATTTGTCGTAACGTCTTGCTCAATTGGTGAGCCTCAGATAACTGAGCCTGAAAAATGTAAGCAGTGGAAGTGGTTCAATTTAGATGAACTCCCAGAGCCTTTATTCCTCCCATTGACTAACTTATTGAAAGACTCAGTAGACATTGGAGAATTTGCCTAACAAGCAATTCAAGCAGACTGTCAACGCTTGGCATTTTCAGCTCGGTTTAGCTTCAGTGATTAAGGTGGTCAATTTGAGTGTATTGGTAGCGTTGTCAGCTACTTAATTGGGCGTTAAGACTCGCT
>NZ_JBNGCJ010001001.1:0-401 GCF_049974785.1 Vibrio genomosp. F10 str. 9ZD137 | reverse complement strand
CTTAAATGCTTTGTTATGTCACTTTCCCAAAGTTAGAGACTTTACTTACTATGTTTAATGTAAACCACACGATAATCGGAGGAGTTACGATAATTACAAATATCTCAAAACTATCTAGCCTATCGAGAAATTGGATAAAGTCCTGAGAGAAAAAATGAACCGTCAACAAGTTAAGTTTAGAACCAAGCCATAACGTCATTACAAGAACGCAAATCGCCCACCAAACTAAAAATGTATATTTAACAAAGCTCCATTTAAACACAGAAAAACCTTTAGGATTCTTATATGCAAATGTTACTAAGGGGATAATGATAGCAACAATAACCCCTATAACGGCAATCAAGTTTGATAAATTCAAATTACCTCCTTATCTGGTGACATAACGCTCTGCTAAGCGGCAA
>NZ_JBNGCJ010001000.1:0-1046 GCF_049974785.1 Vibrio genomosp. F10 str. 9ZD137 | reverse complement strand
GCCAAATTAAGGTGTGAACAACGCAGACACCTTAGCTTAAGCATTGTGCTATAAACACTAAACTGGCTTGAAGTGAAAGCGCCAAGCGTTGTGAATCACTCTTAAATTTATTGTTATATTTTGGGAACGTTAGTGATGAATTTGTCCACTTCTTTGTAAAACTTAGACGGTTCATTTTGAACCCAGTGATTGGCCCCTTCGAACGAAACATTATTTAATGTAGAAATGAATTTAGTAGCTCGTTCACAACCACTTAAACTCTGTGTACCCCAAAAGTAAACTTTAGGTATCGATAAGCTTTCATAAACTTGGCCCCAACTAACAACCCCCCGCATATCTTGGGTTGCGTGCTGAGCATAAATTTCACTAGCTGTATTACCTAGAACGACTGGTTCACAACGCCTAACAGACGAAAGATACTTAATACCAGCTCCGTGGCTCCAAGACATAGCAAAACGTTGTGAAAAACCTGTACCTTTCACCCATTTAGAAAATTCATCACTACTTAACTCAGAGTATTGTTCAGCAATAATCTGGGACAAAATTATATTCTCTTCATGGACCCCACCTTCGGCATTAATAAAGCCACGTACAATACCTTTCGTATCGTATTTGCAAACCAAGGTAGACGTATCACCTCCCCAAGAGTGCCCAAGGAGAAAACAATCATGAACCTTTAATTGCTCAAGAGCTTTTAATATACGTTTTGCTTGAGTTTCCGTAGAGTGGGAGGTAACTGAAGCAGGAGAATAACCGTAACCACACAAATCAAACATTATCAGGTTATAATTCGGCAGCCAGTCGAATGCATCCGCAAAGCAGAGATGCGACTCGCCTAAACCGTGAATAAACACTAGCGTTTCTTGAGATTCTTTGAGTTCAGTAGACAAACAATAAAGCTGGTCACCATCGATATCTAACCATTTTTCTACTAACACATTACCCTCGCACTTCTAACAACTGAATTAAGATCTATCATAACTAATTCAGCCCGAAACGAAAGGTAGATTTGATGAAAAATATAACGCCAAATTAAGGTGTGAACA
>NZ_JBNGCJ010000999.1:0-5260 GCF_049974785.1 Vibrio genomosp. F10 str. 9ZD137 | reverse complement strand
TTCTCGGTGAGCGGTTGAGGTGAGGAGTACATGAACGTCGGGCGAAATCGGGAAGACGCTGATTGAGACCTAATTGGCATAGACTTAGTTGGCATAGATTTCGTTGTTATAGGCGGATTACTTGGGTGGTAGAAAGCGGTGGATTTCTCTGGTCTTGGGTCATGGGTTTTATGCACTTTATAAAGAGTGTCGTTACCTAGCTTGGCTTGCAGTAAAGAGATCAGCTCTAACTCTGTCTGCTGCCCCTTAAATCCACAGAAAATATCTTGAGTCGCGTTTTGGCGATCGCCGTATCGAACAATGATCAGCCTCATACTGTGGGTAGGGGCATTGAGGGCTAATGATTCTAAAGATAAATGGCACAACACCGACCACCTATCTGAGAGGTAGTCTCCGCTTGCTGATGTAAAAGAAATCTTCTGTTCTTTGTGATCTCTCAAATATAGGATTAAGCACAACTCATAAGCTACCTGGCTTCGTAATGTTAAAAAGCGCTCTAATTGCTTGAGCAACCTCATTAACGGTCTTTCAATCCATTGCACGTTATCAATATCAAACAGCAGCTCTAAGTGGCTCTCAAAGGTTTCTGGTGGGTGATAAAAGGTGACCGGATGTTTGAACTGACCCAACAGGCGACCCACGTAATTCACCAGATCAATGTTGAAGCGTCTGGCAAGCTCTTGCATGGGCAGCGAGAGAAGCTCTTGAAATGTACCAATCCCAATACGACGAAGTTGTTCTACTTGTTTTCTATCGAGGTCACTGATGGACAGAGGAAGGTTATTGATCTGTGCCATGATGGATTCTTTATCTTCATACAGGCGGTTTTTCGCCGATTTTGCCAGCAACATTGCCGAGAAAGGGGAAAAACCAGTGGCGAACTGATAGCGATAATTAAGCTGTTCAAGGTGCTGACAGGTTATTTGCCAGTAGGTGTCTAAATCGTGGTAGAGAGACAGCATATTGGACACCTTTAACAGTATCCCTTTAGGTGGAAAAAGGGTGATGTCTGATGTTTTCAAATAGAGCCATTGAGCAATGTGAGTTAACGTTTGCTGTTCTGTTTGAACGTCATAAGCGTGCACTTGCAAATGGGAACACAAGGTGGCTGCGCTGCCTAATCCCATCCCAATATTGAGGCCCTGATTTAGCGCAGCATCATTGAGCTGCACTATTTGATGTTTCTTTTCATCGACAATCACTAAGGGCGCTTCCGACTGCTCAGAAAACAGCGCATCAAGTTGCAAATGAGGGAAATGTAAATAGAGCCACAGCTGCACGATTCAACCTTGTTTTCGTAACGGGAAAGGAACAATGACTGGGGAAGCCTGATCCAGGGTTAAACTTGGCCATAAGTGATCCATCGATAGGATAAAACGTCCTTGAGGCCAGCCTCCCTTTCGCTTGGTGATGGTCACTTCGAGCCCATTTCGATGAGGGAACAGGGTCATACTTAAATTGACGGGAAGCGAAAATCGCCCTTTTTGTGGAGGGCGAAAAATAAACTGCAAGCAGTCGCCTTCTTCACTGGCTACTTGAAGCCGCCTTGCCTGATGAACTTCAAGATCCGTGTTCCATAAAAAGACTCGGCTACACGCGCCACTTCTTAAGCATTGTTCTGCCGCCCATAACGCCTGTTGGTGATTGTGGGGTGAAATAATGAGTACGTTTTTGTTATCAATGCCTTCGGCTTCAAGTTGCTCTGCACACAAATAACCAGGAGGCTGAATAAAGACAGATAATCGTTTCGATTCTGTTTTTTTTATGTGAGGTAGGATCAAGCGTACTTCTCCAATCCCACTGAGCGATTGAATTTCAACCACGCCATGTTTTGGGTAGCCGCCTTCTAGCTTCTGATCGAGAACATTGAAGCCCGTAGAGAGGTATTCACCTGATACGGGGGTATGGGTACCTTGCCATATCAGCTGATTATTTTTGAGTTTTTCTATCAATTCACGCATAAAATCACCTGTATATATATACAGTATATATCATGTATTAAAAGCAGCAATAAAAAGATTGGAATGAGAGTGCACTTGACCCTTGTAAAATGGGTAAGCGTCTATGCATTAAGCAGAAAAAATAAGCAGAAAATAAAAATGCCTTGTTAAGCGTAACAAGGCATTTTTATTTTTTAGAGCAACACAGGTGTTATGTTATTTGGGCTGGGCATCAATACATTGACCGTGAATGTCTTTTCCTTCTGGCGCCATTAAGTAAAGGTACAGAGGGATAATATCTTTTGGTGTTTTGAGTAACTCAACATCTTCTGCAGGGAAAGCTTTAGCACGCATTCCTGTACGAGTGCCGCCAGGGTTGATCGCATTAACACGAACGGGAGAATCGGTTAACTCATCCGCAAGGACTTGCATCATGCCTTCGGTAGCAAACTTCGACATCGCATACGTTCCCCAGTAAGCGCGGCCAGAATGCCCAACGGTTGAGGTGGTAAAGGTGACGCGTGCATCTTCAGATTCCAGCAGCAATGGCAACAGCGCTTGAGTCATCAAAAATTGAGCTTTGACGTTCACTTGCATCACATCATCAAAGGAATCTTCGCCAATTTGAGCGAAAGGGCTGATAACCCCCAAAATACTGGCGTTATGCAAAACACCATCAAGACGACCAAATTGCGTTCGAATCGTGTCGGCCATATCAATGTAGTTCTGTTTTGTTGCCCCTTTCATGTCTAAAGGCACAATGGCTGGCTGAGAATAACCCGCTTCAACGATTTCATCGTAAGTGTGCTCAAGTTTTTTAACGGTACGGCCAAGCAGAATTACCGTCGCGCCATGTTCGGCAAAACTCATGGCTGCTTGTTTGCCGATGCCTGCGCCAGCACCTGTAACGAGGATAACTTTGTCTTTGAGGGCGTTTGCAGAAACTGAATAATCCACCGTAAGCTTCCTTATTGTCGTGATTTTATTTTTTTCTATGCGATAAGACGGTTACAATAACCGAGTAGAACGAACAATACACTAATTCGTACATTTGAGGATAATGACATTGGAATTTTTGTTGGACTATGGCCTATTTTTGGCCAAGATTGCGACTGTCGTCGTCGCGATTATTGCGATTTTAGTGATAGCTAAAGCCGTTGGTGGTAAAGGCAGCGGTGATAAAGGTGAGCTAGAGATTACTAATTTGACCGAACAGCACAAAGCACGTGTTGAACAACTTGAGCATCACTTACATGATGACGCTTTTCTTAAAGCCCGTGATAAAGCCGAGAAGAAAAGTGACAAAGAAAAAACAAAATCTCGTGAGAAAGAGATAAAACAAGCCGTCAAAAATGGTGAGTTGGATGCAAAACGAGAGTCGCATTTATTTGTGTTGGATTTTAATGGCAGCATTGATGCAAAAGAAGTGGCGTCATTACGCGAAGAAGTGACGGCTATTTTGGCGGTGGCGCGAGAAGGCGATGAAGTTTTATTACGTTTAGAGTCTGGTGGTGGCATGGTACATGGCTATGGCTTGGCATCGTCTCAACTGGATCGTATTAAAGCCGCTGGCTTACCACTGAGTATTTCGGTTGATAAAGTCGCAGCGAGCGGCGGTTATATGATGGCGTGTATCGCGGATAAAATTATCTCAGCACCGTTTGCCATTGTTGGATCGATCGGTGTGATCGCTCAGCTACCCAATTTCAATAAACTGCTTAAAAAGCATGATATTGAATTTGAACAGTTAACAGCAGGCGAATACAAACGTACATTGACCATGTTTGGTGAAAACAGCGATAAAGCCCGTGATAAATTCAAGCAAGAGCTGGAAGAAACACATGGCTTATTTAAAGACTTCATTCGTGAACGTCGCCCAGAACTCAATCTTGAGAAAGTGGCCACTGGCGAACACTGGTTTGGTACACAGGCGAAAGAGCTGGGCTTGGTTGATGAGATCAGAACGTCTGATGATGTTGTCGTGGAAGCGTGTAAAGATAAAACCGTTCTGTCTATTCACTATGTGCAGAAAAAGAAGTTAACCGACAAATTAGCTGGCGTTGCAGGTGAAGCCGCAGACAATGTATTAATGAAACTGATCAGCCGCGGGCAAAAGCCGATTGTTTAACTAAAGCTGATAGTTTAATTAAAGCCGATAGTTTAATTAAAGCCGATGGCTTATTTAAACCATGTAATAAAAAACAGCCATTCAAGCTTAAACGCCTAGCCAGAACACTTAACAGTGAATGACGGTTAGGCGTTTTTTTTTCTACCGTACCAATGAGAGAAATAAGCGAGTGAAAGCCCAGAGACAGCACCAAATAAGTGCGATTCAATGGCAACACGAGCATCAATCAAATCACTGGTCACTGTAGACGCCCCAAAACTGAACTCCCATACTATCTTCGCCATTAATCCGAACACTAATAACCCACTGCTCTTACGCCCGTGTAAGCTTTCGCGCAGAGCGTAGTAGCCAAACAGCCCGTGTAACGATCCGGATAGTCCTACATAGATCTGCATGTCGGTAAATAGGTTGCCAATGCCAACGGCCATACTGGTTAGCAATAGAGGGAGGAGTAGGGTTAGAAGGTTAGGTTTAAAAATGAAGCCAATAAACCATAATCCAATAAGATTCATGGCCCAATGAGCAAAGTTGGTGTGAGTGAAATTTCCTGTTAGGATCCGCCACCATTGTCCAGAATGAATGGCAGCAGCATTCCACTCGACGTAAGAGCTTAATGGCTCAAATTGTAATCCTAAGCAGATAATGCTGATGACAGATAAAAGAAGGTAAACGCGCAAGATATGTACCGATATTGTTTAGAATGTGGAAAATCACACAAAGCTTGTATTTGTCGTTGGATCAAAAGACTACCATCGAATGTGGAATTGATCATCCTACAACATTCTAGCGAAGTACAAAGACCGATGGGAACGGCGAAAATTTTGACGCTATCCTTGGGGAACAGTCACAGTTTTATTGGTGAAGACTTTAGCCAAGATCGTCAACTCAATGCGTTATTGAATGATGCCGATTACGCCCATTACATTATGTACCCCTGTGATCAATCACGCTGTGTGTCAACATTACTCACCGATGATGCCGGACAAGACCGAGAGGAAGAAAGGAGTGATGGTAATCCAACAAAACTTCGAGTCATTTTGCTGGATGGCACATGGAAGAAAGCGTATAAAATGTGGCAATTGTCCGCTAACTTACACGCTCTTCCGATGCTGCATTTACCTAAAGGGCTGAAAGGGAATTACCGTATCAGAAAAGCGCCGAGTGACAATAGCCTGTCTACAGTGGAGGCTGG
>NZ_JBNGCJ010000998.1:0-8449 GCF_049974785.1 Vibrio genomosp. F10 str. 9ZD137 | reverse complement strand
GGTTCTATTCTCAGTGTTTGCTATTGGTGGCGCACTGGGCGGCGGTAACATGTTCCAAGCTAACCAAGCGTTTAAACAGGTGGTTGGCGTAACTGGCGGAGATGCGTCATTCCTTGCTGATAAAGGCTGGTTGTTCGGTATCATTCTTGCGGTTATCGTCGGTATTGTGATTATCGGTGGTATCAAATCTATCGCAAAAGTGACCGAGAAAGTCGTTCCTTTCATGGCGGCCATTTACGTCGGTGCCGCGCTTATCATCATCGGTATGAACTTTGACCGCATAGACGATGCTTTCGCGGCTATCATCAATGGTGCCTTTACTGGTGAAGGTATTGCCGGTGGTGTGATTGGCGTTCTTATCCAAGGTTTCAAACGTGCAGCGTTCTCAAACGAAGCGGGTGTCGGTTCTGCGGCTATTGCCCACGCAGCAGTAAAAACAAAAGAACCGATGTCGGAAGGGTTTGTATCTTTACTTGAACCTTTCATCGATACCGTCGTCATTTGTACCATGACCGCACTGGTTATCATTATCACAGGTTACCTTGATAACGATTCTGGCCTAGCTGGCGTAGAACTGACATCAGCAGCCTTTGGTAGCTCAATCAGTTGGTTCCCATACATTCTTGCTATTGCCGTGGTTCTGTTTGCTTTCTCTACCATGATCTCTTGGTCTTACTATGGTCTAAAAGCATGGACATACCTATTTGGCGAGAGCAAAACGGCTGAAATCATCTTCAAAGTGAAGTTCTGTGTCTTTGTGGTTATCGGTTCAGCGATGAACTTAGGCCCTGTTATCGATTTCTCAGATGCGATGATTTTCTCAATGGCACTGGTCAACATCGTTGGACTTTACATTTTAGTCCCTGAAATCAAGCGTGATTTAGCTGACTACTTAGAACGCCACAAGGCAGGAAAAGTATACAATGTCTCTAATGTAGCTGCCTCAAACGTAACCAAAGATGCTTAATTCATCTCGGTACTGTGTATCGCACAATGATGATATGTACCATGCAATAAAGTTATAGCTTTGAGACAAGTAGCTAAACAGTTCAATTGACGAATAGCGTTGAAAACCCAAAACAGCAGATAATTTATCTGCTGTTTTTTTATGGCGGCCATTCCAAGGTAAGTATTCCGTATCAACCAAGAACCTCATCTAACGAGTGGCGATACGATTGATTTGACTCTCAGGCACGGTGCCAAATCGCTAGGCAAAACTATCTCGGTTATCATCTAACCATCGCATTAATTTGTGAATATGCCCTTTCATTTCCTCTAGTTCATCATCTTCCCAACTTTCAAAAACGTGTGAAATATTTGGAAGTAACGCGTTCATTATCTCCTGACACAAGATTAAGCCTTTATCCGTAATTTTAAGATGGCGACGGCGTTTATCCTGAGAATCAGAAATGGATTCCAGTAGCTCTTTGTCGACTAAAACCGTCACAATTTTAGTAATGCCCGGTTGATTCATTTCCATCACATTCACTAACTCGGTAACCGTCCAGCTTCGTTTTGGATTATGAGTAAAATGGTTCAACACACCAAATTGAGAAGGGTTTAACGGCATATCAGCAAAGAGCTTTGCTTCTCGGGTTGCGATTAACTGACGCACAATACCAAGGTGCACCATTAATTGGGCTTCACTCTGTTTTCTCGCGTTCACATTTGTTCCTCCAGCAATGTTAAATGAAGACAAAACGTCGTTTGAAACACGAACAATGTGCTCATTTAAAATACTAACTTGCCAAATCATTCCTTGGAATATACTATACATTCCAAGGAATCAATATTGTTTTTTTTACCAGAGGGAGCGAGACATGAACCGTAGAAACTTTATTAAAGTCGTGGGAGTCGGTATTGGAGCTGCAACACTGAGTAGCGCAATCATTAGCGTTAACAGTAATGGGACTCCTGATGATAATTATGGGTGGAATGGACCTTCGCCAGAGCAGCAAGATATTCGCATGCAGGTGCTCTCTTATGCGATTCTGAGCCCAAACCCACACAATATACAACCTTGGATAATTAAGCTGACAGGGCCACTCAGTTTTGACCTTTATGTGGATCCTAACCGCCTACTGCCTAAGACCGATCCTATTTATCGTCAAATCCATATCGGCCAAGGCACCTTTTTAGAAACCCTTGCCATTGCAGCGACAGGGTTAGGCTATGAAGCCAGCTTCGACTATTTTCCTCAAGGTATGTACAGCAATACAGAATTACTCGACAAACCTGTCGCTTCTGTTGTACTCAACAAGCAATCGACATTCACCCCCGACCCGCTTTTTGCTCATATATTAACAAGGCAGTCAAATAAACGTGGGTACAACAATTATCAGTTGACTCAAACAGAAGTGGAGACTCTGAAAGCTTTTACCAACAAACGAGGTCAATACCCGTTAACCATCACCCATTCAGCGAGTGACAAACAAAACCTAGAAAAAATCCTGACTGAAGCCATGCAAATTGAGGTCGACGATAGAGACCGCAGCCATGAAACCCTTGCAATGTTTCGGTTCAACGACGATGAAGTGAAGAAGTACCGAGATGGATTTGGCGTCGCTCAGTCAGGCGTGACCGGAATCAAAAAGATGATTGCTGAAAACTTCTTTCTTTCAAGAAAAGAGATCGAACTCGACCCTACTGAGTTCGATCGCCAGTCGGTCGTTATGGTTAAAGACACGGTGACTTCAACAGAAACCTTCGGTTGGATCAGTAGTGCTGGTAATACCCGCCTTGACCAGGTAAAAGTCGGACAAGACTATGCCCGTCTTAACCTTCAAACTGCCGCAATGGGGCTTGTTCAGCACCCAATGAGTCAAGTATTGCAAGAATATTCTGATATGTTGCCACTTCAAGCATCGTTTAAAGAGACATTTAAAATAAGCAAAGACGATACCGTACAAATGTTGTTTCGATTAGGAAAAGCAAATCGCACACCACCCAGTGCACGACGCGTGGTTTCCCAGTTAATGAAAAGTTAAGCAGAGTGCTGGCTATGTACTAACGTCATGAAAGCGATGTTCACAATGAACATCGCTTTGTTTTGTTTTGTTTTGTTTTGTTTTGTCGAAAAACTAATCTCCCAATAGTGTTGATAGCAAAACAAATTCTCGCTTAAAGCTGAAACTCTCCTCTCCTGACGCTTGTCCTAACAAATACTCTGTCAACGTCGTAGCAGAATGGCTATCGTGATGACCTTTAACCAACACAGTCGACTGAGTGAGTAATGGGTTGCGCATCAGCGGAATCGTCTCTTCTTCTCCCTGACGCGTCTCTAAACGCAAGCTTGTCGGCTGGAAAGTAAACCAAGACAGTAGTTGTAAGGTCTTTTGTTCGCTAATGGCGATGTCTTCAGGAAATTTAAGCCACAACTCGTGTGTATCTTGTAAAGCATACACGGCTTCCTGAATCGAACGGTTTAACTGCGTTAAGCTCAGAGAACTCAAATCATTAAATGTGATGACTCCTATATTATTACTGATCTCCCATTGAATCACGGAACTTGGGGCTGGCGCTGAATCAGTATCTTGCTCGGAATCAGTTGAAACACTTTGCGTACTGTGTTGAGCCAGAGCGACTATATGTATGTCTCCAACCTCATCAGCCATATCTTTGAGCAAGCTTTGCCACTCTTGTTCCAACTGTATATTTTCAGCCTCAACGAAATAAGGTTGATACATTGACTGCCATTTTTGCTCTATATCGACATAATTAGCGTAGTCTTCCACAACCGAATTCCACACGGCATCATAATCATCGGCAAACCCTGTTGTTGTCCGAGCCATGGACATAACCGATGTATTTTGAAGGATGACCTTCATTTTGTCTGTATTGGTTCTACTACCGCTGTCTTTTGCATATAACTCAAAAACATACGTACCCGCCATAGTGGGGTTCACTAATGTCGCCGTTAAATCCTTATCGTTTAGTATGGTGAGCTGTTGTGGCCCCGAAATTTGAGTCCATTTCGTCTCCTTTATACTGTAAAAATTCTTAGGGTATGACTTCGCTGAGCCTTTCAAAGTTAGGGTTGTTTTCGGTAGTGTGTGCAGCTGATCGGCACCGGCATCAACCGTTGGTTTCGTTAGATCGTTAGTACCGTTAATATCATCACTATCACAGCCAGATACGATAAGCAGTAATACAATCAGTAATGCACCTTTAGGATTCATCATTTTCTGTATTCCTCTCATCAAAATCGGTAGCTAAAGCCAGTGGAAACAAACGTATTGTCACTGTCATAGAAATTGATATTCGAGTCTTGGCTTTGATAACCCGCCATCACGTGCAGCTGTATGTTGCGCCAATTGAAAGGGGCACTGTAGCTGTAAATAGAAAACACACTTAAAGAGTCATAATCTCGCTTGAGATTAAAAACTGGGTTTTCAGAGTCAAATTCAGCTTTACTGCCTCTTAACGTGGTGACAAGATTGTGCTGAGAACGATCAAGAACGATAGAGAGTTGCGCGCTGATTTCATCGAAGCTATTGGCATCGCCTTTCGCATCTCTCGTGGTGTAATAAAGGGCGGGGGCGAGAACAAAAGATGGGCTAAACGGGATGGCCATTTCAGTACCAAAACGTTGGTAGTTACTTTCCCTGTCAAGTAGAGAGTTCTCATCAGCTGTCAAAGATTGCGATGTGCCTATCTGGTCTTTTTCTACTTCACTGGACGCCACTGCGTATTTTAGCGTAATGGGTAACGCTGAGTTTATGTCGAGTGCAAAACGAATTCCAGCCACCGATTGTTCTGTTGTTTCTCTCTTTTGATTGGTCAAGTATGGGTCTTGCCATACCTCGTCCATCCCTGGCAAGTTACCAAATAACGCAGCGGTTAAGGTCAGCTGTTTATTCAATCTATGAGCGACCCCAACTTCCGCTTGGAACTGCGCTTCTGCAATTTGGTCTTCACTATTACCAAGGAAAATAAGCGTATTCCCAAAACTGTATTGCAAGCGACCGAGAATAAAAGGTGAGGCGCTTTCGACTGTTTTTCCACTGTTGTGTAAGTCGTCGGTAATGGCATTGTCATCATGGGTACTGCTCTGCGACTGGCTTTCGCCTACACCGACATTTAGGCTAATACCACCACTGAAACCTGGGGTGAACGGATCAGCTTCTGCAAAACTCGCATTTGAGATAAGGGTACAGGTAGCACCAAGTAAAATGCCTTTCAGAGGCGTTGGGAGATTCATGTTAATTCCTTGTGAGTGACGAATCATTGGACACGTCAAAATTAACATTCACACCATGAATGGGTCTTTGTCGTTTTATGGACGATTTGTGTCCAAGTTGGTCACATTGCCCAATCGAGCCTCAGGTTGTCGTATATTCATTGGCCAAGAAAGTTCAAAAGAGGCACCACCAGAAGCCGATTCCCCAACACGTGCCGTCCCTTTGTGCCACACCATAATTTGTTTCACAATCGCCAAACCTAACCCATGACCTTTGTCACTTCTTCGCTCTTGATTCTCGAGTTGAGCAAAAGGTTCAAATATTCGTTCAGCCTGTTCAATAGGTACACCTACCCCATCGTCTTCCACTAAGATTCGATATTGACCATCCTCTACCTCAAACGACATAGTAATCGTTTCCTGAGCAAAGCGGCTCGCGTTAGCCAGTACGTTTTTAACCGCTCTCATTAACCCTTTATTATCAAGAAACACCTGTTGTTCTTTAAGATCGGGGGAGCAATAGAATCGAATATCCAGATCTGGATTCTCTAGCTTGAAATACTCCACTTCGGTGATTAATTCATCGGCAAAGCAGCAGTTAGAGAACTGGTTCATATCCGCTACTCGGTTGTAACGAGACAGGAGGAGGCTCTGATTAATCAGGTGATCAAGATCATCGATACTCGAATGAATGGTTTGCCTGTACTTCTCTTTTAACTCTTCAGAGGTGTTTGTCTCTTCTACCATTTCTAAAGCAAAACGAAGACGATACAGAGGCGTTCTCAAATCGTGGGCAATCGCATTGGTTAGCTCTCTTTGCCCAGCAATGAGTTTCTGAATATTGTCTGCCATTTTATTAAATGAATCGCTTAGCTGTGAGATAACAGACATTTTCGATGCCGTCGCACGTTGAGAAAGCACGCCTTGTCCGAATTCATTCGACGTCTTGACTAGCCGCTTCAAATCTCTCCACAATGGATAGGCCCACATCACCATGGCAATTGAGATGAACAAAAAAAAGAAGATTACAATTGCAGAAATCAGTTTCATTTCAGTCGCCGTTGAGATGTTATCTTGCACATGAAGCCACACATTAGGGGCGACAGATGCCAGTAAATTTATCTCTCCTAAGTGATTTGTATACGAGATAATTTCTTGGGATTTACCAATGAGCGCTTTTGTTGCCTCTGGTGACAATTCACTGTCTGTTTTTAAACTAATTTGAAAGGGAATATTTGAATTTTGAGTGGCTATTTTTTGCGCCCACTCACTCTCAGGATAACGGCGTAAATCCTTTACAGCCAAATACAGTACCCCTTTTGCTTGATTGAGTACCGCAAGTTCTGTGGATTCATTCAGTGCCAAATAGAGCACTCGATCGCTATCGCCTACGCGCTGCAATAGGGCCATAGGATCACCAAACAAAAATTTGATTTCCCTTCGCTGAAGAGCATCATAAAGATGAGGTTCCGACTTATACTCTTCGATGGGTTGAAGTTTCAGTGGGTAACCAAAGTGAACCGAATAATTAGCGATGGTCGATTGCCATTGGTTTTGTGGAAGTGCGAGCAACTCTTCGCTCAACATTTCAAAATTAACGCTATAGGTCTGTTTATAAAAGTCTTCTGAAAAGGACTCGTTGATACGCTGTATAGGATTAATCGATGTGGGAATAATGAGAAGAATAATGGGCACAAAGACAGCAAGCCACAAAATTGAGAATGCTTTAATCATGCCACTGCCTCTCCCGAAGCCAAACAAAGCTGGTAACCCACGCCTCGCACGGTTTTTATCAGTTCAGGTTCATTCGGATCATCATGAAGCGAACGACGTAAACGCGAGATTCTTCGGTCGATTGAGCGGTCGAGCCCATCGTATTCAAACCCTCGGATATGCTGCGCGATATCATCCCGTGATACCACACTGCCAACATGTCTAGCGAGCAGATAGAGAAGCTCAAATTCAGATGTTGTCAGCTTAATGGGTTGTTGATTCAGGGTGACCGTTCGATGTTGAAGGTTGATGAGAAGCGATCCTAGTTTGAGCTGGTCTTGACTATTTTCTAGCGCGCTTCGCTCTTGACGTCTTAGCAACGCCCTAATCCTTGAAAGCAAAAGACGTGGCTTTACTTTTTTGACAATGTAATCATCCGCACCAAGCTCTAACCCCATCATCTGATCAATATCATCGTCCAACGCGGTTTGCATCAAAATCATGCCATGATATTGAGAACGAATTGCTCGGCAAACCTCCATACCACTCTGCCCTGGAAGCATCACATCCAAAATAACAAGGTCAGGATGTTTTGCTAAGATCACATCAACCGCAGTCATCCCGTCGGAAACTATCTCAATCGAAAATTCATAATTCTGAAGAAAGTCTCGTATTAACTCGGCAAGTTCTATGTCGTCTTCTACAAGGATGATGTTAAAAGAAGCAGATAAATTCATGGACCCAAACAAAATGATGATTCATGAGAGAACTATAACTCAAGCTTATAGTTACCTATGTGACCATTTGTGACTAACAAAAAGAAATGTGAGCTTCCTAAACAAAAAGAGCGGATGAATTGTCTTCATCCGCTCTTTAACTTATAAGCCTTTTGTGACCATTAGCGTGTATCGCTTAAACGAATACCCTCGCTGTGACGTTGTATTATTTGTTTACGTTCACTTGAAACTAGATGGTTAACGCTGAATAGGCCACACCGATGAAGCCCAAACTTGCCAAAACTAATACCGCTTTGTTCGCCATGACACCGCCGTTTTCAGCCGCTTTACCAAACATACCGAAGACTAATGGGTGCACTAGAAAGGTCATTGCGAAAGTAAAGGTAATCAAACTTGCCGCGGTTGCACCAAACATGCCTTCTTGAACCGCCGCAAATAAGCCAAAGTGAGACAAACCTGACGCTGCCGACATAGATGCATGCTCAAGAGACATACCCGCCAGGCTTAAGATAGTAAAGCTACCAAATACCGCGACGATCTGCCAACCTAGTGAGAACTGCATCAACCCTTTAACTTCGGTTGCTTCACAGCCATTAGAATTGCGTAAGTTCTTTAAAGAAAGAGCAACAAAAGCTGCACCAACCAGAATCAGTGGAATAGTCCATTCAACCATCAACGCATTACGCTCTGCACTTGCCGCCAAAATCGTAAAGACAAAGATGTGACCCGCAAATGGAATGTTAATCATGATTGGTGCACGAGATGATGCCGTGCGACCAAAATCACCCGCTGTACACGCACCTGTTAGGCCAGAGTGAGA
>NZ_JBNGCJ010000997.1:0-2040 GCF_049974785.1 Vibrio genomosp. F10 str. 9ZD137 | reverse complement strand
TTGCTGTTGCTGTTGCTGTTGCTGCTGGCGGCAGGGACCGAGAAACAAACAATAAGTAAACCCAACTTTCAGTCTTTCTATGAACAGCGAGTAAAAACCATGTATATCGAGTAATAACAATCGCTAAATAGACATGGCAACTGAGTTAACAACGATGAAAACCGTTGCTCAGTTAAGTTGGGGTTACGGAATCACTTAAAGCGTTAAATGGGTTACGCGAATTCTTTTTCTAGGTAGGTGACGATATCTGAAGATTCGTACATCCAGGTCGTTTGGCCGTCTTTTTCGATACGCAGGCATGGAACCTTAAGTGCGCCACCTTGAGTGAGTAAGGTGTCTCTGTGGGTTGGATCATTTTTCGCATCTCGGAGCTCAAAGCTAACCGATTGACGTTTCATTGCTCGGCGAACCTTGACACAAAATGGACACGCTTCGAATTGATACAATGCTAACGCACTGGCTTTATTATCAACATCGGCCTGCATCTCAGGGGAACGTTTAATGCCTTTTGGGGCAAAAACAAAATTCAATGTCAAAATGACCTTCCCTAAAAACCAACGAATTAACTTCATAACTTCTCTTCTTTATCTACTGCATAAATTTCACAATAGTGTAACAGCGATGGCTGCGTGGAAATAGACCTGAATGACCGCATTTTTAACGGTGATTTTTTATAGGTAACTTGTTTTATAATGTTGTTCTGTGTCTCTTTCTCTCTTTCTCTTTTTCCTTCTCGTTGATGGCGGCTAAACTGACTGCAATCATTCTCTTTGAAACAGTGATTCCTTTCGATACTGCCTAGGGCTGACCCCGAAGTGTTTTTTAAAGCACTTGGAAAAGTAGTTGCTGTCTGAGAATCCGCATGATTCTGATATGGATTGAATCGAAAGTTCGTGCTGCTCTTTGAGTAGCAAAGCGGCTTGGTTTTGTTGGATGTTTCGAATGTATTGATTAGGGGAAGTCTGTAAAAACTGGCGAAACAAACGTTCCATTTGTCGTTGGCTTACAAAGGAGGCTTTGGCAATTTCATCACTGTTTAACTGGGCGTTAGCGTAGTGTCTTTCGATGTAAACCAGCGCGCGACTTAACGCCAAGGTGGGTTGGTTACTTTCTGTTGAATCGCCTTGGTAGGCTCTAGAAAGGGTGATAACCAACTGCTGCATTAATGAAGCGAGCATACTTTCAAAGCCGATGGGCGCATCATTGTATTCGGTTTCAATCAACACCAACAAGTTCCTGAGGCGAGTCAGTTGTTCTGGGTTTAACGTAAGCTTCGCAGGGTATTCGTTGTTTTGTCTTGCGATGGGTTCGACGGTAAATAACGCTTGATAGCCAGGCAGCAGCCTAACCTGTGGGGAATCGAAAAAAGGAAGATTGGAATCGAACATTAAATTAATGATTCGGAGATCATTCACGTCGTTGAATCCATGCTCAACGTCACCATTGATAACAAACACATCCCCAATACTGAGAGGGTAACTGTGCCCAGCAACTTGGTGCTTCCCTGTCCCTCCGATAACAATGAACAGCTCAGAATAGTCGTGTTTATGGGTGGCAAAGTCATGGCTATGGTAGCCATCGACATAGGCAAACCTAACATGGTTGTGTTTAAGATGTGACTTGAGCTGATATGTGGTCGTCATGTCGCTATATTACCCATACTTGTCGGAATATTGGTAGAAAGTAAGATTCTAGAGCTCTAGTATGAATTCATCAAGCCCCATTTATAGATAGCACTGGTTTATCGATGTATGAACTATAGATGCATGAGCTATAGATGGTTTCATGGTTTTAATGCCTTAGTGTCTGGAATGCAAATTATGACGACTTCTTTCTCTACTCCTTATTTTTCAAACTGGCCCAAGATTCAGTCAGAATTTAAACCTGACAGTGGATTGGAAGCGGAAATTGCTTCGATTATTAAAGAAATGACGGTCGAAGAAAAAGTAGGGCAAATGATCCAACCTGAGCTTCGAGAAATAACCGCGCAAGAGATGATTGAATACAAAATAGGGTCCATTCTCAAGATCGGAAGAGCGG
>NZ_JBNGCJ010000996.1:0-1036 GCF_049974785.1 Vibrio genomosp. F10 str. 9ZD137 | reverse complement strand
CCAACTTGAGATTCATCATCAGGCTCTCCAAGTGCTCGTCGACGTGCATCTAACGGATGACCGGAATAGCCAAATAAAAATCCACCACCAGCGATACGGACGTTGTCTTCTAGTATGACGTTTCGACCTACCGCAATGGTGGTTTGCCAGCTGATGTCGACATTATTGCCAACCCTAAGGTGTGGGTTTTGGCTTAGAGAGCGTCCACTTAATGTGGTTTGCCCTGAGATTCGACAATCATCGCCTAGCGTTATTTTGAGTGGACCTGATACAAATGGGATTCCTCCATAAAGGTACAAGCCACGACCATAGTGATTAAGTCGACCTTTGAACGCTGGAGTGTGGAAAAAAACACGCGTCAGCGAACTCCAAAATGAAGAGGCGAACTTATAAATTTGGTAGACAGCTTTGTTAAAAAGTTGAGGCGTGGGGATTTCAAACATGCGAATCTTTTTGAGAATCAAAAAAACATGACGAAAAGCCGGGTTAGGGTGGCATTGTAACCAGGTTTTCAAATTATTAGTGTGGATATCTAGCATAGGTTCACCTGACAATTGTTCCAATGACTATAGCCATTACACAGAACGTGCCATAAAATAAGTGCTTAATTTACAGGTGGTTAGATGTTGTTAAGTCAGGTTTTTGAGGTGGTTGTTTATTGATTCTCATTTTGAGAACTATTTTGAGCGATATTGGCAACCGCGACAGTCAGTGCAGCCAGTATGTAAATTGGCCAGTTAAACCCTTGAGTCAGAAAGGTGCCAGAAACGATGGTGCCTAATAGGCCTGCATACACAGCGTTTGCAGCGACAGTGAGGTTAACTGAATATTGGTTTGGGTTTTGGGCAATAGCGGCCAGTGTCTTTCTGGCGCTAAGTATCAGAGAGGTAATGAATCCCAAAAATACGATTAATCCAAGAAACCCTGTTTCAGCGAGAACACCAAACCAGGTACTGTGTACCGCATGATTAAGACCGTCCCAATGAGAGCTATAAAAGAAGTAGTTGGCAAAAAAGTTGTCTAAGCCCACACCGGT
>NZ_JBNGCJ010000995.1:0-1018 GCF_049974785.1 Vibrio genomosp. F10 str. 9ZD137 | reverse complement strand
TTGCCGCTTAGCAGAGCGTTAGGCTTTACCAATATCAAATATGGGGAATTAAAATGTATAGAGCGTCAACTATCAATAGCTTTAAAGAAAACATAAGTTCAATAAAGTTACTCTTACTGTCTATTTGTCTTGTAGGATTATGGGGGTATCAAGGCGATTTAGGTTTTAGCTGGCACACCATGGCTGTAATTAGGCTGACTATATTCGTAGTAGCTATAATGGCAGTAATAATGGTTATTTCTCACATTGTGGGGCTAGTAACAGCCTTGTTTTTTGATAAAAATAAGTCAATGGTGAAATCTTTAAAATACATATCTCGCTTTTTTACCGTCATCTTTTTCATTTTTGGCTTAGGAGCATTTCTAGATACTTTTGGCATTTATCCTTTCTTAGATGTAATAGGTTTCTAAGTTCAAGCCTAACAAGTCATTAAAGCAGGACAAAAAACAGTTGGTTTTTGCTCCTTCGTCGCTTATTTTAACCAACTATTTTTTGCCTCTTAATGAGGCGTTAGGCTTTATGTCGTAGGCTTTAAATTTAACTGTTTATATGTACAGTATTGTTGTATTGTTTATACCTCGTTTATTAATGGAGTGTTTGTGATGATTGGATATACAACTTTAGGTACTAATGATATAGAAAAAAGCGCTAAATTCTATGATTCTTTATTTGCAGAAATAGATGCAAACAGAATTATGGAAAATGATTCATTTATAATATGGTCAACTGGTCCAGGCAAACCTGAGTTTGCGATTACTAAGCCTTTTGATGGAAAACCTGCGAGTGTTGGAAATGGGGTTATGATTGCAATTGCCTTAGACACCCGCAAGAAAGTTGATGAATTGTATTTAAAGGCTATAGAGCTTGGTGCTCAGGATGAAGGAGCATCAGGGCTTAGAGGTGGGGATTTTTATGCTGGGTATATTCGTGACCTAGATGGAAATAAACTCAATTTCTTTACAATGGCCACATAATATTTAAAGCCTAACAAGGAATTTAAACGGAACAAAAACAGTGG
>NZ_JBNGCJ010000994.1:0-1485 GCF_049974785.1 Vibrio genomosp. F10 str. 9ZD137 | reverse complement strand
TGGCAGTGGTGGTAGCAATCACAACCATCACTCAGACAGGTATTGGTATTGTTGGGGCTCTCGTATTCCCAGTAGGATTTTGTATTCTTAGCTTAATGGGCTACGACCTTGTAACTGGTGTATTTGGTCTAGCACCGTTGGCTAAGTTTGAGAAACGCCCAGGTATTACATGGGGACGAGTGTTACGCTGTTGGGGGCTTGTTGGCTTTGGTAATTTGATGGGCTCTTTGCTCGTTGCCTTTCTCATTGCTTTATCATTTACGATGAACTTCAGCGTTGAACCTGGCGCAGTAGGGCAAACATTTATTAAAGCGGCTACTGCTCGAACCGTGGGCTTTGAAGACCTTGGCGTGAACGGTTGGATTACCTGTTTTGTACGCGGTATTCTTTGTAACCTAATGGTGTGTCTGGGTGTCATTGGCAACATGACAGCGCGTACTGTTGCTGGCAAAATTGCTGCAATGTGGCTACCCATCTTTATCTTTTTCGCCCTTGTTTTTGAACACGCGGTTGTCAACATGTTCTTGTTCCCATTGGGTATGATGCTAGGAGCGGATTTTGGTATTGCAACTTGGCTCAATTACAACCTAATCCCGACTATTCTTGGTAACCTTGTGGGTGGATTATTGTTTACCTGTATTCCTCTGTATCTAACGCATGCTAAGACAGCACCAGCGCTAAGTACATCGTCAGATAGCGCACAAGCAGACTTAACAACGGCCAAGACTGCATAAATCTTGGTTTGTATAGCTTTCTGTTTGTATAGCTTTCGGCTTACACGGCTTTCGGCTTGTATAGTTTTCAGAATGTTTAGCGTTGAGTTGGTATACGCTATGTGTTGAAAAAAAGTCAACAATATTAAGCCTCATGTTTCGGGTCATTAAGATCAGAGCGAGAGGCTGTTTTATATCAATACGAGCTTGTATATTATTTCTATATGCGATTTAGTTCTATCTATTTCATCTTTAGCAGTGAGAAATTGCTATGACACCTGATAGTCTTATTCACATAAGTTGTAGGGACTTAAGGAACAAAGTCTCATATTAATAAAAGCGATTCGACGAGACGGATCGAAGATCGGAGCACAGCATGTCAGAAGTATCTCAACCGAGCGAACCATTACTCGAGCCTACCCCCCAAAATACCCAGTCACATGATGTCGGTTTTGTTTCATTAGTAGGGGCAGGGCCTGGTGATCCAGACCTGTTAACAGTAAAAGGGCACCGCGCCATCGCTCAGGCTCAAGTGGTTGTGTATGACCGTTTGGTGTCACCTGAAATACTCGCTATCGCCAAAGACGACGCGGAAATGATCTATGTTGGTAAAAAAGTCGATTTTCATTATGTCCCTCAAGATCAAATTAATCAGATATTGGTTGATAAAGCGCGAGAAGGTAAGCACGTTGTTCGGCTAAAGGGCGGTGATTCATTTATTTTTGGTCGAGGTGGCGAGGAGCTTGAAAAGCTGGCTGACAATGATGTGCAA
>NZ_JBNGCJ010000993.1:0-2217 GCF_049974785.1 Vibrio genomosp. F10 str. 9ZD137 | reverse complement strand
GCAGCTTAAGCGAGCGTTATACGTAAGGGCATTATGAAATCATCACATAAAATTGCATTAGCATTGGTTATCTCTTTTATTATTTCAGGTATTGCAGATTCATATTTTCTTCACTCTCAAAATATTGAGGCTGTTTCTTTCCTCCCACATACATTAGTTCTCGCAGTTTTATTGTTTTCATGGTGTAGGAATCATGCACAAGAAAATAACATTCAGAATGTTGGCTATAAGCCATTATTTTGTGCCGTGATTGGTCCCGTTGGAGTGACTTATTATGCTTTTAAATGTTATGGTTTTAAAAGTGGCATTCTTCTGATTACTAAGTGTTTATTGTCGTTAATGTTAGCAGTGGTTCTTTATGGCGGTATCGATTACTTGTTCTCACTTATTTACGTATAACAAGCAATTTAAACGGAACTAAAACAGTTCGTCATTTTTGCAAAAACAAAGGGCGCAAAAATATCGCCCTACTTTAGTCCGCTTAATGTGGGCGTTAAGCCTATATAAGCAGCATCAAGCTGGCTAGGAATAATAAGGATAAAAATGAAATTATCAGCATTGTTAATCGAAAACTTCAAAGGTATCAAGTCGGAAGTTAAAGTACTAATAGATAATGTGGTTATCTTAATCGGTCCAAATAACTGCCGAAAATCAACAGTGTTAGATGCTTATGAAGCCTACTTCTCTGTAGGGGCTCCACTTTCACTTGATTACTTCCATAATCAAAGCGACTCGTTGCCGATTTCTATCACAGGTGTCTTTACTGATATATCTTCTGATGATCTGGATAGTATTGGTCAAGAATGGCTAATTACTGCAGACCCAGAATTTGGTGATTGTGCAAAGTTCAAATTTGTTTGGTCTAAAGCTGATGAAAAAGCAAAGAAGTTCAGCTTTAGTAATAAAACTAATGCGTTTAAACCTGGTGGCGGTGGTGGTTGGAATACAATCCTTAGTAGCCGTCTCCCAATGCCTATACGAATCAACCCCACTGATAATACCGAAGCTCTCGAGCAGGTGGTAAAAGAATTAATCTCCAAAAATGCCGCAGCCAAGATAAAGCAAGATAAATCTAAAGTAGCCAAGATCATGGCTGAAATTGATGCACTTGCCAAAGAAGTCGAAACAGAGCTGTCTAGTGAAATTTCGTCAATTAGCACTAGCATCCAAACTGAAGTTGATAAGATGTTTAAAGGCATGAATGTTACCTTTGAAGCGGGGGTTGGTAAATTCGACCCAGAAAAAGCAATCAAAGAGGGTAGTCGGTTCATCTTCGAAAATAATGGAAGCTCAGCGCCGCTTGCAAATCAAGGTTCTGGTGTCCAGCGTTCATTTTTGTGGGCTGCAATAAAAACACTCAGCTCTCAAGGACTACTGAAAAAAGGTCGTACAGCTATCGCTGCCGACAAACCTAAAGTGTTGTTGATTGATGAACCAGAAATAAACATGCATCCTGCAGTTATTCGATCGGCATGTGAGGCAATTTATGCGTTAGCAGAGTTAGATGGATGGCAGGTGATATGTACAACGCACTCTCCAGTTTTTATTGATTTAACGAAAGATCATACGACTCTCATCAAGGTTTCAAATCTAGTTAATGATGTTTTGTACTACCAGACGGATAAATCAGCATTTTCACCAGATGAAAAAGACAACTTAAAGTTTTTGAATCGTTGTTGCCCAACAGTCAACGAGTTCTTCTTCTATGATACTGCTTTACTAGTGGAGGGAGACACAGAATATTTAGCGTATCAAGACCAGATAAAACGACATAATCTGGCTATGACACACTGTGTAATAAACTGTCGAGGTAAAGCAAACATCCCTACGTTTATCAAAATATTCGACCAATTCGGCGCAAACGCCGTGGCTATACACGATTTGGATACCAAGCTTAACAGCAATGGTAAAAAAAATGCTATGTGGACTATTAATGAAAAAATTAGACTTGCTGCTGACGCTACTAATGGTAGGGTTCAAACGCTAGTTCATGTACCAGACTTTGAGGGGGACTATTTAGATGAGTCACCACAAAAAGATAAGCCATATAATTTGTTCAAGCACATTACAGCCTCAGATTTTGAAAGTAACCCAAGATATGACAGGCTGCGCTCTTCCTTAATGGATATCGAATCTGGTTGTCATACTGGTCTGTATACTCAAGTCGCTGAACTAGAAGCGAAAATATAGGCTTAACAAAGCATTTAAGAGTGATTC
>NZ_JBNGCJ010000992.1:0-227 GCF_049974785.1 Vibrio genomosp. F10 str. 9ZD137 | reverse complement strand
CAGCTTTCCAAATTGTTAAAGAGCGAGTGTTTACTTTTTCAAGTTAAAGCACTTTCTAATGACTTTCGTCGACAAAAATCCGAACCAGATTCGTTTTACGGAATTGGTTTGGAAGTCAACATCCAAAAGTCTTTAGAGAGTGGTGGGCGATACCGGGCTCGAACCAGTGACCCCCTGCTTGTAAGGCAGGTGCTCTCCCAACTGAGCTAATCGCCCACATTAAGTTT
>NZ_JBNGCJ010000991.1:0-27586 GCF_049974785.1 Vibrio genomosp. F10 str. 9ZD137 | reverse complement strand
CCGCTCTTCCGATCTTATTGGCAAAATCCAATAGCTATTTTATCCGATGGCAAGATAAACATGCCTTATCGAGTATGTGAAAGTGCCCAACCTATCGATGATGTCGATGCTTCAGATCCTACTGAGGTTCATGAATGTTTTGTGCATGATGGTACGCGTCATTACACAGTAAACTACTTATTTGAACCTAGTTCTCACCCTCAGTCACCTCTTCAAGTTGTAGAAGCGTATGACATGCAGGGTAATCGTGCTTTTGATTCGAGCTACTTATTGGATAACCAAGGTTCGGTTTATTTATCGGAAACTAAAGGTGAAGAGATCGTCCATTACAATGGTCAAGGCGAATACCTTTCAAGTATTGCCAAAGTAGATTTAGGTTTAATTGGTGAATATTGGAGCCCTATTCACAATGAGATCAACAATAATCAACGTTATGTACTTAATAATCAATTGATTGATCCAGTTTCAGGCGATTTTAGTCAAGCTTGTCAGCTTATTGATAGAGAAGAGCTAGATAAACACTATACCTATTATCAGGGTAGTTATTGCTTGAGTTTCGAGACACAACGAAATGGGGCAGTTATGATCTCCTCACTAGTTGATCGTCAATTGGTTATTCAAACCTCTTTGCCAGAGCTACATAACAAGATTATTGCTAAAGTGGAAGTGAGCGAAAAAAATAAAGTCGCACATATTCTTTATCTTGAACCAGAAGGTGGGGCTTGGCGAGATGGTGAATCATTGATATTAAACTTAGAAACTGGCGAAATATCAGAATCTAGTAATGCTTATAGTCACCTACATTTTGTGGAATAAACTATATACTGCCAACCTAATAAAGGCCTTCCAAATGTGAGGCCTTACTTTGCTGGGCCTGCACCTAATTCAGCAATACGAACCACATTTAAGTAACGCCCCTCTGGCGTGCTGGCCCAATCTCTATCGGGCTCTCTGTGCTGAACCCAAGCACGCTTGGAGCCACCAGCCGCTTGTTGCTATTCGATATACAATCGACCTTTGCCATCTTTTTTGATTTGCATGAAATGCCTCTATCGTTTGTACTGCTAATTAAGTATCTTTAAAACAAGCTTTACCTTTCTCGTCATACCAACGTTTCAATTCTGCGATAATTGCTTCTGATGAGTCTTCTATTCCCAGCATGGTTGGGTGCGTGATTAAAGTACTTCCGTTTGGGTGCTCGATTTTTTCGTTAAAGAAGACAACAAGTGCTTCTAGTTCTTTATCACCAAAATCAATCTCCTCTGATCTAACTAGAAGTTCTAGAAATTCTGACTCAGTGTATTCTTGTAAACTATTTCTCATTTGAATGAATCCTGTAGTTGACCACTAAAATTGGAGAGATAGACTCGATAAGCATTGAAACCATTGAAGTTCCATTCGCCTCATATAGGTAGTTGAGTCTTTCAATGAGGCCCACATTCGGGTACGGAGATACTAGCGTGTTGAGTTTGGATATAGGTAACGATTTCATCATTATAAAGACTCACTTTTTCAATCTTTATAATAAATGCTAGCTAGTGCATGGTTCGTGAGAAACTAGTTTCATATTCTTTCTGATCTCGATCCAATAAATAGAGCTTATTACTGATTGCATGTCTAATTTATAAAAGATGGTGCATAAAAAGTGCTGTATATTTGCTGCGTTAAAAGTCAGGAAGGCCAGAGTAACCTTAGTGAGCCCCTTGCGACAGCACGCATTGCATATATCGATGGGGTTAAACCTTATTTGGAGTTGAAAGTAATGGATCTACAGTTATTAAAGAGTATTAGTGAGAGAGACGTCGATCTACTCATTCTGGAGGAGCTTAATATCTCTTCGCGATTTGCTCACTGGTTTGTGTCTCGAGTGTTATGCCAACCGGTTAACATCGTAAAAGTGGGGGCATGGCATTCTGTTATTGACCCTACGTTAGGCGAATCTGATCTAGTGTTTATTTATCAGTCTGACGATGGCTCTGATCAGGCTGTACTTATTGAAAATAAGATTGATGCGACAGCGCAGCCAGAGCAAGGCCTTCGTTACAAAAAACGTGGGGAAAAAGGGATTGAAAGTGGGAATTGGGTCGATTTTAAAACGTGCTTAATTGCCCCTAAAAAGTATTTAGATAGGAACATCGAAGAATACGATAGCTCTATTGCATATGAAGAGATCATGGCCGTTTTCGTCTCTGAAGGCGATGATCGTGGAGTGTATCGGGCAAACTTTATTAAAGAGGCTATAGAGAAAAATCGTCGTGGTTACAAAGCTGTGGTTAGCGATGAGATGACAAACTTTGCGAAAGATTACCTCAAGTATGTGCAAGACAAGCACCCGCAATTAAACCCAGAGGCATCAAAGCCAAGAGCGCCAGGCAATACTTGGATACGCTTCTTTCCTAATCCCACGGACAAGAATACCCAAATCGTTCACCAAATATATGGTAATGCAGTTAAGTTGATGTTTTTTGGTCAAGCAGAACAATATGAGGCGATAGTTGCTAAGTTTGAAAAATACTCAGATGAGGGATTGTCGGTATACCGTTCAGGTAAATCCGTCATTGTTGAAGCTGCAACGTCAAAAGTAGACCCTCTCACACAGGGATTTGAAGACGTAAAGCCTCAAATCGATGAAGCGATAGATTTGGCACTAGCGTTTCTAGAAAAATACCATGCTCAATAATGAAGCCAACGTTTTTAAGAAAGATACACCTATATGAAATTAATGATGAGCGTTAGAATTACGACTAAAACAGAGCCGACATAGGCTATCTCAATAATGTTTGAATCAATCCAGTCGCAATAGGCTTGAACTGCCACGCCTAGTTTTTCTTTCATGATGACCTCCACATATTTCGATAGTTATAGTAAATCATAGCTTATCATTAAAGACGCTGAGTTTATTGTGAGGAAAGATCACTTGAGTAGCTACTTTATTAGTTTAGTAATCAATACCAAACCAACTGGCTTTTACTCTTAACCACAATCTGAGCTCGGTTTTTATAGCTTGTGATCTTACCTGACACACAGACTTTACTATCCAATAAACCATGAAATGAGTGTTGATCATCCAGCACTCGCTCTTTGTCAGAATTCCAGATTACAGCCGTAAATAGCGTGTTCGGGAAGCTTTTGTTTAGATTCAGATACGTTCCTTTAGCAAAATCTGTAACCTGAGCAACGGTTCCGCACACGGTTTTTGCACTATCTACGTGGTTAATCGCATCTCTAGTAGAAACGGCATAGGCTGGTGGCCAGAGTCTTTCACTAGTAGCTGTTACTTGAACCGAATTCTGATCAGATGAAATTTTGCTATCAGGTGATTTTACATTACTACCTAGTATGAAAAAGCCAACCGCAAATATCACAGCCGCAAGAGTCACGCTCATACCAACCCAAAATCCGGACCTATTCTTAGAACGCACTTCTTCAATCAGCTCTGTTATTTCATTTTGCTGCTTTAGAGCAGTATTTTGAAGTTTTAGGTGTGTATTTTCTAACGTTAGCTCGCGCAACAGCGCTTCAGTTCTATTAACAGCTAATTGTGCTTGCTCTTGTATATTCTGTATCTGAAGGGCAGATTTATTTGTCGAAAGCGCTAGCACTAGATCTGCATGAGAATTAAGATTCTTTTTCTCGTAATTAGGGTGAAAATCTAACAATTGCTGCGTCGATAAAACACCAGACTTTCTAAGCATCTTCATAACTTCAGATAGATAAAATTCAGTCTCGATATCGTTTCTCCAAGCCGTAACTAGAACTTTACCCTTACCAGACTCTCTGACAACAAAAGTACCTGAATAACGCTCATCGGTTATTGGGTGGATCATCGTTGCTTGATAGATCAATCTATCTTCAAAACGTCGGTCAGTTTTTGGCTCATCTTCTAGCAGTAAAATACAGTCATTATCTTCGCTGAGTGTAAAACCAAAGCGCAACGGAAAAGAATCGATGTTGCAGTGCTCGTTACACTTCACTAGAACGGAGATTTGAGACTGAGACATAGTAGAACCAAAGGAAACAATATTGAGAGGTGATGATTTTATTGATTCGGTAGGGCATGTCCATACTTCATATCAAGAAACTCCACCTTATAACAATATTATCATTAGTCTACTAAGGAAAAGTATAAGTCGATCTAATCGAAGTATGTTTTCATAAGCTTATGAACATGCAATGAGCTCATATCACAAGCTTATAAACTACGTTATTAACAATATGCTCTTTACCATACCTCTCAACAACGACAGACCGTTCACTAGAGAGGCAACATAATGTGTAAACAAGCGAGCTACAGCAAATACCAAAAACGAGCGATCAAATTTCTTAATGATCTACTTGGCACTCATACGCCTTTCTCATACGAGCGAACACAAACTAATCATCTAAAGGTGTTAATAGATGGTGTCCCCAAGCCCATCTACACAGGCTCGACGCCATCTGATTGCAAATCAATAAACAACTTCATGGCCGAAGTGAAGAGAGAAATTCGCTTAGCTAAAATGGATGATGAAAAAGAGTTAGATAATGAAGACCAAATCCAAGTTAATAAGCCATTTGTCTTAGATTCAAACGATAAGCTAATTGACACCTGTATTAAGTCTCTGCGTGTAAGAATTCCAACCATGAAAACACAGGAAGAAGTACGAGTGCTTGGTGAAGTTGATGTGAATTGTGTGAAACCTTTACGAACTGACGCTGTGAAGCATGCTATTTCCATCGCACTGCAAAACAGAAAGCAGGGCGGTTACATCAAGCCTAAAGAGATGAAAGAGATTGAATCGGCTATTTTAAAGCATGTGAATTTTATGCTGCCAACGCCTGCTTATTACTCTGAATTACTCCAAGGTAAAGAGAAGTACGTTAAATCAGAGCCAGAAAATTCTAACGTTGAGCTAGGCAGCCATTCGGAAGATGCACAATTAAGCGAAACCAACGCTCCTGAACTACTGCTTAAAGATACGCAGCAAGAACAGCCTATCTTGAAAACTATGTTACGCGGTAATTCTGCCCCCTTAGTAACCAAAATTGAGCCGACCAAAGAAACTAAAAACTCTGCTCAGCAATTGGCGGTAATGAACAGTACAGACCGAGTTAGCCTATTACGCGGTTTAAACAAATCACAAGCACTGACGCTCATTGACGATATCAACCAGGCGTTAGCACTTAACCGAGAGCAGGATATTGAAAGTGTCATCTCACTGATTCGAGATAAAGATCTACCGCTTGAAGCTATCATTTCACGAATGGAAGCGGCTTAGAAACGTTGAGTCGCCCCTTTAAAATGACAAAAGAGTAATTTATGAAAGTTCACCTACTAACAATTAGCACTTTATTAGCATCTGCACTTGCTCTAGCAAAGCCTTCGTCAGAGATCTGTAATGTACTACCGGATCTATCTAATCAGGTCAATGCGCATATGCCACAAACTATTGATAGAGCGACACAAGTAATTACGACTCATGGTAATCAATTAAATTGTGATTTTATCTATATGATGGTTCTTGATTTAAAAGAGCTAGATAAAGAATTTGCGAAAGAAGGCTTTTCCAACGGTACGCAAAATCCCGATTTAATGAAAATCTATTGGGATGAGATGCAAGCTTTAATGAATAATCAATACCGAACATTACCTCTACTTAAAGCTTTCCGAGATGTAAATCTAAGGCCTATCTATGTCTACCAAGACCAGTTTGGCAACCACCTGAAACAGATACAAGTGTACTAAGCTGAGTGTTTATAGTATGCCATTCTATAAGTTGCTGTTCATGTGATCTGGATCAATAATTTTTTTGTATGTGTAGTTAGAATGCATCACCTCGCACCATAGTGGTGCCATGCAGTGATAGTTTGTTTTTATGGTGTTTAGTGTCGATCTCAGTTTTAGGCTTTGCAGCTATCAGAAGTGATATCTAGGAATAGGTATCATTTCTAATAACACATATTGGAATAACTGATATTCCAGATATAAAAACAAACTTATTTATACTGCACCAGTTAGCACCATAGTAGTGAAAGGTAGTAATGAGTAAACCACGTATAACAATTCGCTTTGATGAAGAAGTATTTGCAGAGATACAAAAGTTAGCGGAAGAGCAAGATAGAAGTATCAACTGGTTAGTTAACCGCTTATTAGCTGACTCTTTGAATACAACAGATGACACTAAAAATAGTGAAGCATAATATAATGTCAAATCATCGCGTGATTGCGTTTAGCTTATTGCCTTTAAGCCTGTTGTTTGGCTGTACGTCAGATTCTCATGTGACTCAGTCATCTGAGCTTACTACAACCAACAGTGACCTAGCATCCTCAGTCAATGAACGTCGTGAGGAGGTGCAGAAACTTAGTAAGATCGATTCTAAACAAGACATGCAAAATAAATCACAGTTATTTGCAGCTGATACTCTGATTTTGGAGCAAGATAGTAAAAATGGAGGTAGTTTTGAAGGAGAACAAGCACCGAAGCTTAAAAAGCTTCTTGAACCTAATAAAGCAGCCAATTCATCTTTGAAATCAGAGACTTAAAACAAAAGTAATTTAGAAAGTGGTACTAATTCTGACGATAAACAGTCGGCAGATAGTACGACTAATGAATCAGAGTTCTTAATTCCTAATAAAGAAGTTAAGACGGTAGAGCTGCCAAGAGAAATGCCAAGTATACAAGCCCCTGAGCATCTAGAGCACCCGCTATCATCGAGTATGGATATTATGTTTATGCTGGGTCAAGACTCGAAGGGGTACTACTTATATGGTGAAGGAAAAATAGCAGAAGGCACCTTTGAAAAGTTTTTACGCTATGTTGACCACTACAAACTCCGCAATATTGAGCTAGATCGAATTATGATCCATAGCCCTGGTGGTCTTATGCATGAGGCGATGCTTGTAGGCCGTTATATGCAAGAAAACAATTGGAGCTCAGATAGCGATAAGTACATGCGTTGTTACTCTGCTTGTGGGTTTATTTTCGCGTCAGGGACGACCAAAAGAATGCAGTCTGGCGCAGAGGTCGGCTTTCATCGACCTTATCTTCCTCAAATAGAAGATACGCCTGAAATTATTTCAGCCATGTATGAGCGTTATTTGCCATTTTGGAAAGAGATCAATGGCAAGCCTGCACTATTTAATAAGTTTATGAAAAATTACGGTCGGGATGACATGTTAATCTTAACTACGGAAGATGCTAATGATTACTTAACGGTAGATATATATAAATGATTGAAAAAGCAAACAAGCATAATGATGACATGCTGATCCAAATAATGTTGTTCATATTAGGTATTCTAATCGTATGGTTTAATATACTTGGTTACGATATTTTATTTCCTAACGATGATTTCTCAATAAACCCTTTTTCTGCACTTTTGTTTTTTACTGAAGCTGCGGTATTGGTTTGGACTTCTCAGGTAATCAAAAACTGGTATACAACAAGCCGTTTGCTAAAAATGATGATATTCATTTTGGTACCAGCATTTTGGTTTTTATGCTACTCAGGGATTAACAGTTACCTTAACTCGCTAGCGACAAGTGAAATTAGTACCGTTGAGAGTGAAATTGTCATCAACGATAATCGAAATGAGCTAATTAATAGCTTAGAAATACGCAGAGGGAATATCTCTGGCGAGCTCTCAAACTTAAGAACTTCAAATCAACGTATTGATGTATCGCTATCAGAAAGTAATCAAAAAATATCTGAGCTAAGTACTAAATCAAGTGACAGACGTTTAACCCAACTTGATTGTAACGCTGTTGAAGATTGTCGAGTTTCGGTAGAAAACTATCAACAGCAAATCGATACGCTTTCACACAATATGGCGGTTCACCAAAAAGATAAAGAAGGTAACAGTGATCGGATACGTAGGCTCGAAAGTGAACTCATTGATATTGATAGTCGAGTATCAGGCATGGAGCTTGAAATTGTAGAGTCACGAAATAGCTATGCTGGTACTGAAACATCGTTTAACCAAAAGAAAGAAGTGTATGAGAGTATTGTATTACAAGTGTCATCTTGGTTTGGCTTAACACCTAGTAACCCGTTTGGTGTATTCGTATCGTTTATTTCTATGATTATTTACCCCGTGTATTTTATTCTGAATTTGCTGGTAAGCCTTAATACCGAAGAGCATAAAGAAATTAGAAAAACGAAGAAAAACAAAAAGGCAAAGCAAAAGGATTATCGACTAGCGTTTTATAATCGCATGATTAAATACTTTAGAGTATGGGCATATCGTAGAACGAAGACCGTTGAAGTAGATAAAATTGTTGAAGTTCCAGTCGAAGTTGAAAAAGAAGTAGAACGAATTGTAGAAGTTCCTGTTGAAGTTGAAGTAGACAAAATAATTGAAGTAGAAAAAATAATAAATGTAGAAGTTGAAGTAGTAAAAGAAGTCGAAAAAATAGTTGAAGTAGAGAAAGAAGTAGAAAAAGTTGTCGAGAAAATCGTAGAAGTTCCTGTAGAGATAGAAGTACCTGTGTATATCGACAAGATTCATAAAGTTAGTGAGCCGATGATAGTAAAAGAGCCTCAGATCATTATTCACGAACGAATTGTCCCAATCCCAGAAGATATTACAGCAAACGACCTAGAGGAATTACTAAATGCAAAGCCTGGATCTGACGAAACTTCAAGAGTGGAACAGACTGAAATGGAAACGAGTTCAGCAGCGTAAACAACACGAGACGGAACTTGAAGAAATTGAACAGGAAACTGAGCGTTTAAAGCAGCTATTGGAAAGTGAAAAATTAGTTAGCGATATCGCAGATACAAAAACAGACCAAAATACTGCATCGCTAAGTGATGAACATGCTGAAGCAATATCAGCGCTTCATGCTCAGCAGCGTTTAGCGATTGAGCAAGAGAAACTTAAAGCGATGCAGTATGAAGCTGACTCAAAACTGCGTGATTTAGAAAGAGCTGAAGAAAGGCTGAACTCAAAAGCCAAAGACCGCCGTTGGCGTACAAAACAGAAGCGAGCGGCTTTTTGGCTAAACCAATTACTGAAAGCATTTGTCCTATTACTTATTGCGGCACTTTTAGCTATTGGGGTGTATCGAGCTTATCGCTGGGCTACTGAAGAGCCGTTAATTAAAGAAGTATTAACCGAAGTTGAAGTAGAAAAAATCATTGAAAAAGAAGTCGAAGTTGAAACTATTGTTGAGAAAGAAGTTGAAATCATTCCTGACGAGTGCACTCAGATACGAAGAAATGGGCAGATCTTTATAGATTGTGACGGTACTAAAATAGATGGAGTTAATACAATCAGTGATTCTGGCGTTACAGATGTACCTGAGTTACTAGGAGACTGATGGCGTGGAAAGTGTTGATACTCAATTAATGGCTTTGCTGTCAGATCCGACGTTCAATCTAGCGGAAATATTTCAGCTTGAACATTCGATATCAATCTTCCACCGTCAATGGGGAAAAGGGAAGATAATTAACGTTAACCCAAGATCCCTTGGTGGTTTTTACATAGATATAGAGTACTCAAATCATGTAAAAACCATATTGTCGATTTCATTGTCTGGGTATCTGATTAAGAATATTTCGATAGATTGTAATTTTCTTGAGATGTATTTAGGAAGAAATGTAAGTCAAGAAAATGTCCCTGTACCTTCCCTACAAAGTAAGGGGAGTGTTGAGAATCATATTATTAGTACTAGCACAGCTAGAGCTTCAGACAGTGAAGAAGAGCAATTAAGTAATTATATAAAGATTTTCCATCGTATTGGAGCATCTCAGTTACATGAGGTTAACCAGTACATTGAACAGAAAAATAAATGGAACGACTTTCACTTACTTAGGTCGAAAAACACCCATGCGAATGGATCTACAGTGAACGGAATAGCTCCAAAGCACTATAAGTACTGCTGTGAAGAACTGGGTATAAACGCGGGAAACGGAACCCCATTAACTAACTACAAACATTGGTAAAAATAAATAATGTCAGATTTCATCGCTTCTATGATCGCCGCTTACACCGCAGCCGCCATATCGGATCTATTCATACTAATCATCATGGCAGTATTCGGCTTGGGGTTATTTTTTAGTTATAAATCGGCCTATTCCGGGTTTGTGGCTAGCTGCCCAAATCTACTGACATCGTTAGGTATTCTAGGAACATTCACTGGTATCGTTGTTGGGTTAATGGAGTTTGACCCTGCGAATATTGATGATTCAATAACGTTGCTGCTGGCTGGCCTGAAGACGGCTTTTTTAACAAGTTTAGTTGGTATGTTTCTCTCCATCTTGTTTAAAGGGATAAATGGTCTTTTAACACGCACTGACGATGAAGTAATCGAAGATGTTGGGCCAAGTGAAATCTACAATGTAATGAATGCACAACTTGAATCAACAAAGATGCTAGTTAGCTCAATTCAAGGTGCCGAAGATTCGTCGTTAACTTCTCAAATCAAAAATTTGCGTACTGATATTAATGACGGAAATCGAAATGTCATAGCGCAATTAAAGCAAAAAGAAGTAAATGATGAACAATTTGCTAACCAACTATGGAACAAGATGAATGAGTTTGGAGAGCTGTTATCAAAGTCTGCTACTGAACAGGTGATCAACGCTTTAAAAGAAGTGATTGTCGAATTTAATGACAAGCTCACTGAACAATTCGGTGAAAACTTTAAGCGCCTTGATGAATCAGTTAAGAAGCTCGTGGAATGGCAAGAGAATTACCGATTACAACTAGAAGATATGTCGACAAAATATCAGCTAGGTGTAGATGCGATTAGCTCAACAGAGAAGTCTGTTGCCAGCATCAATGAACGTGCAGAAACTATACCAGCAACTATGGAAAAACTGCATGAAGTAATGGAGCTTGGTCATGGTCAAGTAACAGAGTTGGAAGAGCGAATGAAAGGGTTCTCTGAGCTTAAAGACAAGGCGGTAGAGGCGATGCCAGAAATTAAACAGCAACTTGACTCAACAATGTCCACAATTGATACGTCTGTTAAAGCCGCATCCGATCATTACGAAAAAATGCTCAAAGAATCACAGGGTATAATTGATAGCTTTAGTACTACAGCAACAGATAGTGTTGAAAATATGCGCACTAATATAGAAACAGGTGTTGATAATTTGAATCAACGTTTCAGTGAAGGTGCTGATAATTTAGCGGCTAACTTGGATAGCAAAACCGTTGAAATCTCAACTGCTTTAGCGACTGCATCAGAACAGTTTGCAAAAACAACCGATGACAGCATGACAGCTATGCGCTCTAACCTTGAGTCTGGTGCGCAGGAAATATCTACTCAATTGACGCAGAGTGCTCAAGATATTGGGGGGAAATTGGTTGAAGCTTCTTCCGATATCCAAGAGCAAGTAGGAACAGCTACGGGTGGTCTAAGTAATGTAACTAGTCATCTAACCGATACTACTGAACAGATTCGCCAACACCTAGAAGACTCAATCACAGAGTTGAATGGTCAATTGCGCGTTCTAGTCGCGGATATTAAAGAAGATTCGCGAGAGACAGGTAAAGTACTAAAAGAAGCAAATCAAGAGTTACTATCCAGCACTCGCGACATTCAATCTGAAACAACTGCGGCATTCACTAAGCTTCAGGACCGTTTAGAAACGACTCTCGAAGATGTCTTCCAAGTTCAAGCACAAGCAGTTCGTCGAACCTTTGATAGTTTAGAAGACCAAATAACAGAGTCTGTAGGGCGAACAGGCAGTGCTGTCGAGAAACAAGTTGAAGTAATGGACTTACAAATGCAGCAAGAAATAAACCGTACTATGAGTGAAATGGGCGAAGCGCTTGCGACCGTTACTCAACAATTTACTCGTGACTACCGACAGCTTGTACACGAAATGTCGAATGTTGTGAACACCAAGATGGCTAGCTAACAATGGAAAGAGTAATAGGTAAGAGTAGCTCTAAAAACGATGGCGGAGAGCATTGGCTCTCTGTATCAGATTTAATGGCAGGCTTAATGATGGTCTTTCTATTTATCTCTGTCGCATTGATGCGTGATGCAATGCAGGAGCGGGATAAGATCAAAGAAGTGGCTGAAACTTATCAGCAGACCCAACAAGCTATCTATATCGCACTGCTTGAGGAGTTTACAAAAGATTTAGATACTTGGGGGGCTGAGATTGATAGAGATACCCTGAGTGTCAATTTTACAGCCCCAGAAGTTTTATTTGCTAATGGTCGTGCAAATTTAACGACTCAGTTTCAAACCATATTGGATGACTTTTTCCCACGTTACCTCGATACGTTAGATAATTTTAAACCGATTATTCAAGAGATTAAGATAGAAGGGCATACATCCAGTCGCTGGAACCACGACTCGAGCGATAACGAGGCATACTTTAATAATATGCGCTTATCCCAATCACGAACAAGGGCCGTATTGAGTTATACAATGGCATTAGACGCCGTTAAAAATCAGCATTACGATTGGGTAAAAAGTAACGTCGCAGCAGTAGGATATTCATCGTCGAAACTAATTCTTACTGACAGAGGAAGAGAGGACGAGCAGCGCTCTAGACGTGTTTCTTTTCGTATCGTAACAAACGCGGAAGAGCAGATTCTTAAGATTTTGGGTGCCGAATGAAATTAACTGTGAGTTTTGGCAGCCTAATTAAAGCTGTGGATCAAATGGAGCCAGATGAAAAAGGAGACTTTCTTCTAGAATTCCAAGAAACGTCGATTGATAAGCTTGATCTAGAGCTTGCAGAAGGGAAAGACGTTGAACTAAAAGACGTAGATGTCGGATCAGGTTTACTTAGCTACAAGGGTCGCCAGGTTCTTTTGTATATCAAGGACCATGGTGGTAATGCACAGTCAGTGATAAACACGCCAGGAACTGGTAATCGTTATCACGTTTCGGACTGTAGTACCCTCAAAAAAATGAGAGCAGAAGGTAGATTCGAAAGGTATGTAGCAACCAATGACGTTTCCGGTGAGTTTACAATCTCAGGTAGTAAAGGTTATTTAGGCAGTTCAGTTGAAGGGAAGGCTAAGCTTAAAGTCTGCCAAAATTGCCTTACCCAGCTAAATTATAAAAGTTGGACAACCGGTGGTAATCGAGGCGCCATTTTATCAAACTTTAATATGGCTGAGTTTTTCCAAACGTACAGCTCATTCTTTCCTCATATGCCATCTAGGAAGTCTGATACTGCAGAAACAGATTATACCGACGACTGGGCGAAGGTTTCTTCTCATTACCGAGTAGAGCAAGACTTTCAATGTGAAGAGTGTAAAGTCAATATGCGCTCAAACAGAGCGTTGCTTCATGTACACCACATCAATGGTGTAAAACCAGACAACAGCATAAACAACCTGAAAGCACTTTGTATCGATTGTCATAGTAAACAGCCATTTCATTCGCATATGGCATTAAGGCACTCAGAGCGTCAGTTAATAAACCAACTGCGAAAAGAACAAGGCTTACTTGAAAATGTTGGCGGATGGTCAGAGCTATTTAGCTTCGCAGATCCTGGTGTTCATGGTGTATTGCATGCGTGTCAAAGACAGAACTTCAAGCTTCCTGAAGTGGCATATTACGTAAGAGATGAATTTGATGATCTCATCTCTAAGGTCGAATTAGCTTGGCCAGATGTGAAATTTGGTATTGCGATTTCTAAATTAGATATTGAAGAAGCGAACGAATGTGGATGGGAAATCGTAAGCGTGAATGACTTCTTAGAAGGCTACAAAACGAATGCTAATCATCTTAGGAAGGAGTGGTGATGAATGTTCGAATAGACAAATTATTAGAGAGAATAATTACTGTTAACCACGCATGGAAGCTGTCACGTGAAGAGTTTGGTCAGTCTTTTTGTGCAACCAAATCGTTTAGATGGACTAAGTCATCATTGCAAGCGACATTACTTCGAGAGTTTCCGAGAGAAACTTCACTGAAAGTCGCTAGCGATAACGATAGTCACGATGGGTTGATGTACAGCGTCAGATTAGTTGATCCAATTGTGGTCAACGGTGTTGTTCGCCGCGATGCTGAACACCTTCCCGGATTTATCGCGGAACAGATTTTTACCCCAGAAGAAATTACCTTATTACTAGCTCGTTGAGATCACTATGTCACCAATATTGTCAATAATTACATCCTCTATCGCGTTTATTAGTACAGAGATGATCGTCTCTGCTATTTTGATAATTTTTGCGTTCTCTTTCTATAGGAGCATTCTTGATCAAAGGAGCAACAAGTTTTTCCTTAATGAGCTATCTAAAACCGCTGATAAACAGCAAGATGGTCTTTTTAAAATTGATGAATTGACTCAATCTCAACAAGATTGGTTAATGACCCATCTACTTATTAATGAAAAAAACAACGAAACCATTTCTGTTGAGACGAAAGGTGACCTCTTGGTTTCCAAGTCCTCACTAAGTGCGATGCTACCTCAGGTAGACCAAAGCAAATACAAGTTGATCCCTGCAATCTTAACAAGCATCGGTATTACAGGAACCTTTATCGGTATTACTCTAGGGTTAAGCGAATTCTCGATGGGGGGCGGCTCAAAAGAGCTATTGTCAACAGCGATGCAGCTGCTCGAGGGCATGAATACAGCATTCTATACTTCCTTGGTCGGTCTACTATGCTCTGCAATGTTTATGATTTGGATGAAAATTTCGTCTCATACGTTAAACACGACCCAAGAGTATTTCGCACAGCACTTAGCCCACAACTACGTTGAGGTGAGTGCGATTGATTATCTAAAAAATCTATCTAATGATGGACAGCAAGGCGTAATTGAAGCGCAGCATCGCTCAGCTCTAGCAATGGAACAGTTAGGCAGCAACATGGCTACGATGATGTCGAAATTTGAGTCGTTAGCAAATGGCTTTAACTCGAAGGATATCGCTGATGCAGTTTCTGGGGCGGTAACCCACTCTATTGAAAAAGAACTAGCGCCAGTACTTACCCAGGTTAGAGATGAACTCACTTCGCTTAAAGATATAAAAGAACAAAACCAAAAAGAGCTACTTCAAGAAATAATCTCTGAAATGAAGACTGAACTAATCACACCGGTTGTAGTAGAGCTAAAGAAAACATCTGAGGCCGTGACAGCAAGTAATAAAGTGTCTGAAGAGCTAAACAAAAATGTAGAGCAAGTCATTTCCAGTACTGCAAATACAGTCGAAACTATTAACGAATTCCAAAAAGAAACCATGGTGAAACTTCAGGAGTTTGCCGGTTCTTTGAAGACGATTCTTTCTAGCTTTAAAGAAGATACTCAAGGTGCAATGTCTACGATTGCAACAGAAGTACAATCAATGTTAGAGGGCGCTTCAACAGGGCTTGCACAACAAAGAGATGCGTTTGAAAGCAGTGCTACTAAAGCGGCTGATGCGTTTGAAGGCATTAAAAGCTCAATGGAGAGTGCGCTTGATGAAAGGCAAGAAAAAGAGAAATCATTATTTAATGGTGTGGAAAATCGAATTGATGAACTGATTAAAGGTTCGAGTGACGTATTCAAACAACAAACAGACTCTTTTGAAGCTAGCTCAGCAAGAGCTGCATCTGCATTTGAAGAGATCAAAACATCAATGGACAGCGCATTAAATGAAAGACAAGAAAAAGAGAAAGTACTGTTCGATGGTGTTGAAGCCCGAATTGACTCTTTGATCAAAGGTTCTAGTGACGCGTTTACAAAACAAACCGAAGTGTTGAAAACGGTCGGTGAAGAAGCTTCAACATTAATGACTTCAGCTAAAGATGAATTACAAGCAGGTCTTGGTGATATTGACAGTAAAGTACAATCAATGTCGACCACAGTACAAACCGAGCTAGAAGCGTTCCGCAAACAGTATCAAGACAACCTAACGGCCTATTTCAAAGAACAAAATGAACTTCTTGAGTCAAACTTAGGGAAGCAGCGTGATGGCCTAAACGGCGTTGTAGACAATTTCCGTACGGTCTTTGAGCAAGAGTATAAAACACGCCACAACCTTTTAGCTGATTTGACGGCTCAACACGAACATCTACAAAAATCAGCAGAAACAGTTGAACGCGTTGTTAAAGCCATAGGCCTCAATGAAGCGTCTAAAATGGCAGAGCTTCAAGAAGCAGCTCATACAATGAGCTTAGAAATTGCCAAGCTAAAACGTGAATACGTAAATGCATCTAAAGCCTTTAGTGATGTTGCTAATGAACTACCAAAAGCTATGGATAGCTATTTCTCTCGAGCTAATGATAGCTTTGAAGTGTTCTTTAAAGACTTCGATGAATCAGCAAGTAAGATTCATAACAAATTATCACAAGCGGCAGGGTACCTAATTAACTCTCAAGTTCAACGTAAAGAGTTTGAGGCAGATGAGGTGAATGCTTAATGTCTATATTGCGTAGCAATCAGGCGAACAGCGAAACAGACGAGTCAGGGGTCTGGCTCTCTGTTGGTGACCTAATGTCTGTACTTTTGATGATTTTCGCATTGTTGTTAATCAGCGCGTTGGTACAAATTTCAGAGGTTCATGAAGAGAGCCAGAATACCAGAATAGTGATCATTAAAGATATTAACGATGCATTAGAAAGTGCTGGGATAGAAGTTAATGCTGACCCAAGCACTGGTGATATATCAATCATGGATTCGATATTGTTTGATGTGAATGACTATCGATTGAAGTCTTCGGGGAAGCAGTTTTTAAATGAGTTTGTACCTATCTATACTAATGTAATTTTTCAAACGGAAGCGACTGCGGATGAAATATCGCGAATAGTCATCGAAGGGCACTCAAGCTCGGAAGGACTATTTGAGAGAAATATGTCTTTAAGTGTACTTCGTGCGAATAGCGTGTCGACGTATATTAGTAGTATGGAATTCAAAAACAAATCAGGATTTTTTGAAAAGGTGGCTATTTCAGGTCGTGGTCCCATTGAAGCGAATCAATCTAAAGCCGAGCCAAGTGATCGTAAAGTAAAGTTTCGATTCCAATTTAGAGACGATGAGTTTCTTGGTTACTTTTCAGAGGTGAAACGTGTCAGCCAGTAACCTGTTTACTTTCGATTTACCTCGCGTACCAAATAATAATAGCGTCGAAGTTCTCTCATTTGATGAGTACTACGAAATGGCGATTGCTGATATGCCGTTGCCTCAATTTCCGCCAAGAACCATGGCACAACTCGTCGCACTTGTAGACCAAGGTAAAGCTAGTGAAATTTCGGTACTAGAGTGGCTTGATATCATAGAAAATGATCACCACTGGCAAGGATTAGACAAAGACCAAGAATTTGATGCTAGCCGTGCAATTTGGTTAGCGATTTGTACCAATGGTGTATTAGGTAATATTGCATTTTTTAAAGCAGGTTTAGCCGTTGAGGGTCAGCCAACAACTATGGTGAAACCTTTATTGGATTCAATGGACATAGTTAGTAGTGTTCCTGGACTAAACGTCATTACTCAACAAAAAATTGGCTGGATAGCTGCCATCAAAGAATCTGATTGGTTAGGTCTTGCAAAGCAGTGCTATGTAAACAAACAGTCTCCGGTTCATTGGGTTAAAAAACTGATGATGCCTAATGCAAATTATTACGTTGATAATTTAGGTAAGTACTTAATTGATTGTTCGCCTGTTACTCTAACAGGTGATGATCAAACATGGTTGGAAAGTTGTTTTCATTCACTAAAAACGACTCAACAGCGCGTAGAGTATTGCCAAAAATTACTCGCCAAATACAGTGCTAATCTTGGCAATGGAATTGTAAAGTCACTCATAGAAGAGCACTGCCTACCTAATAGCGAGCACTCTTTTTGGTACTACTTCGATCAGCCTTCGATAGATAGACTGAAAACACTCTTTAAGCTTTCTGATTACTATGAACTAAAGTCTTTAGTGACTCAGCTATGTAGCGATGAATGTTCGGCCCAGTTAAATATTACCGAGCAACAAATAAAACAGATGCGTGGTCGTACAGATTTTTGGTCTAACTATAGTACGAGATTTGACCGTATTCGGGTTTTACTGCCGCAAAAGAGTCATGATGTGTTAACAGAAGCTGGTGTTCGCCTTACAAGCCAAGTCGACGTTTACAAAAACAATGATCCTTTGAATGTAGAAGTATTTATTTTTGCCCTTGGAAAGCTCATTGTGGTTGAAGTGCTTAGAGGTGAATTGGGCGAAACGAGGTTCTATAAAAATAACAAATGGAATGCAGAGCGACTGTTTAGCGGAAGTTTCAATTCTATCGCAGAAATTCGAGAACTTGCTCAGGTTGAAGTACATGATCATGTCTTAGCTTGGCAGTATTTCTGTGAAAAACTTCTACGTACTAAGTTTAAAGTCCTACCAAATGAAAATACGAGTGCGTTTAAAGGGATGAGTAGGAAATTTGGTCAGTACTCTACGAAAACAGGTTTACCGAAGCCGGACACGCTAGCTTTAAATGATCGAGCTAGAATGCTTGAGGAATGGCTAGAGAAATTCTGGTCGTTTGAGTTCCAAACTACGAAGTACTCTACTACACCTGCCTCAAAGGAGAGTACCCAAACGTTAGCTAAAGCTCAGGTACAAAACCAACTGGGTGACGATGAGTCATACAAAGAACTACTTAGCGTAGCGTCTAAGCAAGGTAATACAGAAGCTATGTATCGTTATGGGGTTGCACTGGTTAAAGGCACAAACTCTGAGCGCAAAGAAGGTGAAAGAAATATACTTAAGAGTGCTCAAAAAGGGCATAAGTCAGCGGAAGATTTTATTCAAAAGTTTGGAATTTCTGAGTACGCTGAAATGCGTCCAATATTCAAAGATAGTCTAAAGAAAATCAATGCTTCTGAGAAAATATGGATTGGCTTCCATATGCAAAGAGGTTGGGTAGAGTTGGACAGAACTTTAAAGGAAAACAGACCGGAATCAAATGGCACAATGATTTTTGTTGAACTACAAGCAGGAAAAATGTTTTTCGAAGAAAAATCTAGATGGAAAGAACCACTATTTATTTTTGGACCAAACTACATCGATAGCGCGAGTGATACGCAGTTAAAAGAATTAGAAGTGATATTGACTCGTTATAAAGTAAAACTGAGATAGTACGTACCTATGAAAAACATCCTACTCGCTACAACGGGCACAAGCCCGCAAGTTCTTACAGAAACTCTGTTTGCCATTCACCAAAGTGGCCGACCATTTCCTGATGAAATCTACGTAATCACAACACGTAGTAGCAAGCCCGTATTAGCAAATGGCTTATTTCGAGACGGGCATTTTCAAGCGCTACTAGATGAATACAATATGCCGCCAGTTAAGTTTGATGAAAGCCACATCTGGCTCATAGAAGATGATAACGGTAACAGTATTGATGATGCCAAATCCATCGATGATCAAACCTACATGGCCGATTTCATCACTCACAAAGTGTATGAGTTGACTCAAGATGACAATGTTGCCATTCATGCCTCACTCGCTGGTGGACGTAAAACGATGGCATTCTACTTTGGCTATGCTATGTCGCTGTTTGGACGAGAGCAAGACACGTTAAGCCACGTTTTTGTGGATGATGAATACGAATTCGTACGTGATTTTTGGTACCCAACCAAGCAGCCTAAATGGGTAACAGGCAAGAATGGGCAGGGTGAAGTAGATGTGAGTAAAGCCAGTATAACCCTTGCTGAAATTCCGTTTGTACGTATGCGAAGCTCTGTTGATCCAAGCTTAATCTCTTCAATGGAAAAGTTCTCGTTTAGTCAAACCGTGGGAATGCTCAATGCCAGTCACAACGAAGACTTAAGCGTTACCATTCGAAAGAAAGCTAAGTTGATCTCTGTTGTTGGCGTAGACATTAAACTCACGGCAAAAGAGTGTGCCTTTTATCTATGGTTACTGGAAAAAGAAGATTCAGGAGTTTTAGTCGATAGAGGTTTTGATTCAGATGCAACCTGCAGCAAAGAGTTTTTAAATACCTACCTTGAGATAGCCAAAGACCCACGCGTTTTTGAGACTTTCAAAACAACACCTGAAGATTTCAAAGACGGAGATTTTAGCTCGCTAGTCGGTATGGCTCGTGAGTTCTTACAACCGATATGCTCAACCATAAATCGTAAGCTTAAAAACGCACTGCCCTCGCAAACCTCAGATAAACTTGAAATTCAGTCACTATCAGAAGGCCATAATCAGCGTTACATCATCACCCTAAAAAACAATAATTGTAATATTAGTCAATAGATTGACTAACTTAATTAGATATTCAGGCGGTTTTATGGCTAATTCTAACTTCTCTTTTATAGACTCAGAATACCCAAAATTAAGTAAACTAGGTAAACAAGCAGAAGCAAATATACATTGTGATCCTCAGACTGCTGCATTTAAGCTACGTGCATATTCGGAGTTGTTGGTAGGGTATATCTATCATCACTTACAAATAGATCAGTCTGTTGACTCTCTGCTGGAGCGCTTACAAAATCAAACTTTTCGACATGCAGTACCTCAAGAGATTCAAGGAAAGTTACATGCTATACGTAAACAGGGAAATAAGGCCGTTCATAACGAGCTTGAGCTTACTGTTGAAGACGCATTATGGCTCCTTGAAGAGGCCTACTTAGTTGGACGTTGGTTTATACAGACAATGCAAGGTAGCTATGTTTTTGTTCCCTCCTTTACCACACCAGAAAGTAATGATGATGCACTCAACAATCTACGTTTAAACAATAAGAAATTATTAGTTGAGGCGGGTGAACGAGCATCTGTCATTAAGCAGACAGAAAGAGAGTTAGAAGAGATAAAAAAGGAACTAGAACAAAGTCGAGCCGTCCAGTTGTCATTAGCGGAAGCTGAGGAGTCAATTAGACAGTTTCAACGCTCGGGGAAAGATGCTGCAAACAGTTTTAATCTAAAGATGGAAGAAACTCGATCGCGAGTCTCTATTACGGAAGAGTTTTCCGACATTAAACTTACTGTAGACCAACAAAGAGCGCTTAGTTCTATAGACCAATTTATCCGTACGAGTGATTTAGATGCTTTTTTGTTACACGGCTACGCTGGAACAGGTAAAACATTTATTACAAAAGGGATTGTCAGCTATCTGAATAATCTTGGTCGTCATTGTGTATTGCTCTCGCCAACAGGTAAGGCTGCAAAAGTATTGACTGAAAAGACAGGTCAAAGTGCATCAACTATACATAGTGAAATTTATGACTTTAGAGATGCCCACCTGAAGGATGAGAACGACGACCGTTTACCCGTTGCACCTGTTAAGCAGAATTTTGATAGTGAAGAAACCATATATATTGTTGATGAAGCCTCTATGGTGTCAGATAGTTATTCATTTACAGAAAGCCTTCAGTTTGGTTCGGGATACTTACTCAAAGATCTGGTTGACTATAGTAAAAAATCAATTGAAAACACTAATAGTAATACACGAAGAAAGATAATATTTATTGGTGACCACGCCCAATTGCCTCCTGTAGGTATGAAAATCAGCCCTGCATTATCGAGTGAATATTTAGTAGAACATCATCACTTGAAATTAGTTGAGGAGACTCTCAGAGAAGTTGTAAGACAAAAATCTTCGAGCGGTGTGTTAGAAAATGCAACAACACTTAGAAATGCCATTGAAAGTGACGTGTTCAACCAGTTGAACTTTGTTTCAGAACAGGCGGATGTTGAATCAATTCAATCTTCAGAGATCATTGATAGGTATATGCATTTGTGCGAGGGAAAGATCGCCAAAACGAAAGAAGTTATGCTTGTAGCATCGTCTAACCGTATTGTTGCAAGCTATAATTTACAGTGCCGTCAGCGTTTCTTCCCCAATCAGCCCGAGATATGTGTAGGTGACAAAGTAATCTCAGTTGCAAACCATTATCGAAATGACATAGATGTGACTAATGGCGATTTTGGTTTGGTTACACAGGTTTTACCTGGTATTGAAAGAAAAACAGTCACCTTTAGAAAAAAGGTAGATGGAAAAACCGAAAATGTAACAGTTAAATTAGCTTTCCGAGATGTAGAATTACTGTTTAGAAACAAGGCAAATACCCCTCAACGGCTTAGAGCCAAAATCTTGGAAAACTTGCTGTATAACGATGAGCCATCACTATCAGTGGATGAATCTCGCGCTCTCAACGTTGATTTTTTGAAGCGCAATAGCGACTTAACACGTAAAGGTTTTGAAGATCAGCTTAAACTAGCGCGTAAGTCTGATGAGTATTTGAATGCATTTAAAGTAAAGTTTGGCTATGCCATTACCTGCCATAAAGCTCAAGGTAGTGAGTGGGAACATGTATTAGTTAACTGTAACTCTCATTTAAATTACCTTTGTAAAGACTATTTTAGATGGCTGTATACGGCGATTACTCGTACGTCAAAGGTGTTGTATGTAGTTGATGAACCGAAGATTAAGCTTGGAGGAGGCTCAACTATTGTAGGGGCAAATATTTTAGTTAAACAGACGGATGTCCATGACGAACTGGAAGATTTAGAAGTTGAAGAACTTCAGCGTTTTGACATATCAACTCAGGAACCTCTGAAGATAGCGTTATTACGCAAAGTTAAATCCTGCCTAAAGAACTCAAATGTCGAAATTTTAGCTATTCACCATCATAACTACCAAGAGTTATATATTCTAAATTGCGGAGAGTCTAACGCAGAAGTTCAGTTTGTTTACAACGGTAAAAACAGAGTTTCCTCAGTGCAGGTTAGAGGCGGGAGCCCAATCCAAGAGGATCTTGAGTCTAGATTCAGCTCGATTAAAGGAAGTATATTTTCCGCGACATCATCGACTACCACTGAAAGGGAGAGCTTTGATTTTGATGAAGAATTTTTATCTGATTTTTATAATCGCGTATGTGAGGTATTTAAACCACATAGCATTGAAATCGTAAATATTACTCAAAATCCATGGAATCAACGTTATACGTTTTCTCAAAACCATGAAACAGCTGTCGTCGATTTCTATTACAACGGAAAACAACAATTTAAGAAAGTGATGCCAATGCCAAACTTGAGTAGCTCTAAGGTCTTACTAAACACAGTCTTAGAAATTTGGAGTCACGCATAATGTCTGAACAACCATTTCGAACGGTAACCAATCTACGAAAAGCGGGTCAACTACAAGAAGCTTGGAATCTAGGGTTTCAGGCTTTAGAGGACAGCCCTAATGACGCATATTTAAAAGGTGCGTTATTTTGGGTTTGTTATGAGTACCTTAAGCAGCACCAAGAAAAAATATCAAGTCGAGCATCGTCTTCAGGAAACTTCAGGCCGAATAACCAAGAATTTGAACAGATAGAACGATTACTTCAAACCATTATGAATTTGGCGATACCAACAGGTGGGCTTGAATATAAAATGCTCCTTGTTCAGTTTCGAAAAAACTTAGAGTGGTTTCCTAGTTTGGTACATTGTGTTTTAAGGCATCAAGGGGCATTGTTTGATGACGATGCAATGCAGCCGTTTCAGGCGGAAAAAGGCGAAGTACCAAGCTTAATGCTTTCCACGACAAGACAAGTAATAGCGGCATGGCTACGCGCTAGAGCGGAATGGCAGATAGAGTTACCCCGTGTCATTGAGTTGATCAATTTAACGAAGGAAAGGGTAGCAGATACTAAGCACCTAGTATGGATTGATTACGATTTTGCAAAATGTTTGATCGTTACTAGCCAATTTGAACAGGCAAGGAGCTTAATATTACCAATACTAAGGAAAAAGCAAAAAGAGTCATGGGCGTGGGGAGCTTTGGCTGCCACGTACCGATTGGAAGACAAAGAACTAGCGATTAAGTTCTTCGCAAAAGGCATTGTTTCGGCGCATGACGTCACATTTAGCTTACGCCTATTGATTGGTATTGTTCCATTGTTGGTTGAAAAAAAACAGATGATAGAGGCGTCGATGTGTGTAAAAACAGCGCTTTCGGCATATCAGTCAAATGGCTGGAAAATAAAACCTGAACTTGAGCGACTTTCTCAAAGCCAATGGTACGATCAAAACGTAAAGTATGAACAGCTTAATACCTACTTGAACTCAATGTGTGTTGATGCACTCGATTATTTACATGGTCCTGTAAAGAGGGTGATAGGCCTAGTTGAAAACATACATAAGTCGGAGAAAGGTTTCCATGCGTTCGTAAATAAATCAACTTCATACTCTGTTCGTATGGGAGTTCACAAAGGAAAAGGTAGCCCCGATGTTGGTGGGTATGTGGAACTATCACTTTCAGAGAGAGACGGCGAAGCAGAAGTCGTGGCTTCAGTACCTTGTAAAGAGGTTATTATTGAAGATGTTTCCCACGTCGAGGGGCAATTAAGAGTTGCTCCTAAGGGTTTTGGATTTATCGAAGATACATTTGTTCCAGCCTTTGTCATTGGCGATATTCCTGAGCAAACTAATGTGAAAGCACTACGGGTTATGACGTGGGATAAGGTGAAGTCCCGCTATAGCTGGAAAGCGATAAAACTTACCCCTACAGCAATAATCTAATAGACAGTTTGAGGCGACGTGAACTCACAAGCTTGTAAAACCGAACCCGAGCCAAGATAGGCATATAATTTGTTAACTAATATATGGTCGCAGTTTCAAAGGAAATAAAATGGCGAGTCGCGGTGTAAATAAAGTTATTTTGGTTGGTAACTTAGGGCGGAGCCCAGAAATGAAAACATTTTCCAACGGGGAGCAAGTAGCACAACTCAGTGTCGCTACTTCTGAAAGCTGGAAAGACAAAAACACGGAGCAAATGCGTGAAAAGAGTGAGTGGCATCGTGTTTCTGTGTTTGGGAATTCAGCGAGCTATATTGAACAATTCGCTCAAAAAGGGAGCCAGGTCTATTTGGAAGGTCAACTGCAAACACGCAAATGGCAAGATCAAAATGGACAAGACCGTTACACAACTGAAGTGGTGGTACGCTGGCCAGTGGGGTCTATTCAAATAGTTGGCCGTTCAGGTAACGGTAACACTTCGAAACAGCAAGTAGATGATGCACCACAATTTAGACCCGATCCATCTGTCCCTATTTCATCTGCAACAGGGTTTAGTCAAACCCCTAATCAGGGCGAGTCGATTTCTTCAAATATGAATACGGTTCCTAACTGGGATGACATGGATGATGATATCCCATTTTAGAAGCTGATTGAACTTAGCCTAAGCTTTTGGGTTTAGGCTACCCAATAACCCCCTATATTACTGACAAACATCAATAATATTAATGGAATATCTGATATTCCTTAGCTATCAACTCATATTATAAACAGAATACTGTATACTCCGACAAGGCCAAACGTTTAGGTGCATCTATGCAAAAGTCGAATTTTGAGTTTCTCCGTACAATCAACCTTAATATGTTTAATGCGCTGCTATCTGCAGAGCAGAATCTTCATAACGATCCCAACATCACGCTAGTAAAGCTGAGAATGTTTGGTGAGATGTGTGCGCAAAGTATTGCCACAAGTATGAACATTTCTCTTCCAGAGCAGCAAGTGGATCTTATTAAAGCGCTACGTGAAACGAATAAACTGACTAGCCTAATTGAACCATTTCAACAGATACGAATTTATGGGAATAAAGCGGTTCATAAAAACTACTCAAATCCCAATGATGCTGCGCGAGTTTTAGGCTTTGCTCATCATGTGGCATTTTGGTATTTCAAATTAAGAAGTGGTCAATTTAAAGAGCCAACACCCGTATTTGTTTGCCCTCAACCGCAACAGCAAGGTATAGCATTAGAAGAGCTAGAAGCACTAAAGCAGCAGCTTAAGTCTTACCGTGAGCAAAGTGCGAATACTGAAGAAGCAATAAATCATAAACAAGACAAGATTGTAGACCTAAAGGGCTATATCTCTATCTTAGAGAGTCAGAAAACCGAAACGGAGCAACAAGCCCAAGATCGTATTGCAGCATTAGAAGCAAAGCTCCTCGAACAGAAACAGCGATTTGAAGCACTCAGCCAAGACCAACAAAAAGCGCAAGTTGTTGAGTTTGAATCTGGGCTCAAAAAGAACAAATTTGAACTCACTGAAGCCGAAACCCGCTTCATTATTGATGGTCAGCTTAGACAAGCTGGCTGGGAGGCGGACAGCGAAAAACTGACGTTCAGTAACGGCACGCGCCCGCAGCCAGGTAGGAATATGGCGATTGCTGAATGGGTCATCGATGCTGATCAACATAAAGCTGATTACGTTCTCTTCATCGGCCTACAACCTGTTGCTATTGTAGAAGCGAAGAAGAAATCTTTGAGTGTGCAAGACGCACTGCCACAGGCGAAATACTACGCTGAAAACTTTAACTACCAAGAACACGCTGAAGAAAACGAACTGGTGTTTGTTGGTGGTGCATCAGCAACAGCAAAACCAGCCGTTAAAAAACGCCCAACGTTAAGTTTAAATAAAGTCGCAGAAGAGACCAAGGCGACGTATCAAGCTGCTAATAATGAGTTAAGAGAACAAGACAAACTCAAGCCTATTTCTTTTATCTACAGTGCTAACGGTCGAGAATATCTTCAGCAGATAAAAAGCCAAAGTGGTATCTGGTGCGCTAACGCCGATGGAACCCAGCAGCGGGTATTAAGCGCGTTCCACTCACCAAAAGATATACAAGCCAAATTACGCAAAGATCGTAAGAAAGCACTCAACTGGTTAGACACGCACGACAAAAAAGAGCTCGACCTCTTCAAACCCTCTGAGCTTGCCGTTGATGCCATTGAAGATGCAATCGAAGCCGGGCAAGAGAACCTACTCGTCGCCATGGCAACAGGTACAGGTAAAACCCGTGTCGCAGGGGCTACCATGTACCGCTTGCTCACCTCTGGTTTGTGCCGCAACGCGCTATTCTTGGTTGATAGACGTTCACTAGGCACACAAGCGGTAAACTCGTTTAAAGAGTACCGCATTCGCCAAATGCCACTGGCAGACCACTATAACCTCTATGAGTTGGGTGAAAAAACCGACCAAGCAGGCGATAAACCGTGGATCCAAATTGCGACCGTTCAATCGCTTTCACTAATGCTACAAAGTGAGAATAACCCGCTTACTCCAGGCATGTACGACTGCATCATTGTGGACGAAGCGCACCGCGGTTACAACGAAGACGCCGAGCAAACCGAAGGTGAAATGCTGTTTAGAGATCAAGCAGAATATCAATCGAAATACCGCCAAGTGATCGACTACTTTGACGCTCTGAAGATCGGCTTAACCGCAACGCCTGCCACTAACACCATGAAAATCTTTGGTAAACCTATTTACGAGTATCGCTTTAATCAAGCGGTATTAGATGGTCGCTTGGTTGACCAAGAGCCGCCAATCATCATTGATACAGAATTGACCCAACAGGGCGTTCAATTTGATAAAGGTGCCACCGTCGAGCAGCTAGTGGATGGAGAGATCATAGAAGGCGTACTGCCAGAAGAGCTCAATATTGATATCTCAGGCTTTAACCGAAAAGTGCTGGTTCCTGAATTTAATCGAGCGGTGTGTAACGCACTACCCGAATATATCGATCCCACGCAGGCCGCTAAAACACTGGTCTTTTGTGTCAACGACATTCACGCTGACGAAGTAGTGAACATGCTACGTGACACCTACCGAGATAAGCTTGGTGACGAGGTCGATGACGCAATTATTAAGATCACCGGTAAATCCGCCAGTGGTGACAGCAAACAGATAGAATCACTCATCACGCGCTATCGTAAAGAGCGGC
>NZ_JBNGCJ010000990.1:0-937 GCF_049974785.1 Vibrio genomosp. F10 str. 9ZD137 | reverse complement strand
ATTACTCGTAATCTGACGCGTAAGTCTCTTCGTAGGTGTGCGAGTAAAGCTCAAACAAATTACCAAACGGGTCTTCTAGGTAAACCATTTGTGCAGTCTTGCTGTCATCTTCTGGGTGGTAGCGCATAATATCCATGCGAACCTTACCGCCATATTGTTCAGTGCGCTCAATCACACCTTCAAAGTCATCAGTTTGCAGACAAAAATGGAAGATACCAAGACGAGAGAAATCCACTTCATGGCGTTCTTGACGTTCTTTCATCTCAAACATTTCGACACCAATACCATCAGAGGTAACCAGGTGTGCGATGTTAAAACCTTTAAAGCCTTCACCGAAAACAGCAATACACATACGACCAATCGCTGTTTCGCGCTCTTCGATAACTTTGGTGTTATTCATCACTATTTTTAGACCCAGCGCTTTGGTGTAAAACTCAACCGCTTTGTCCATATCGCCAACCATAATACCTACGTGATTCATTTTCATAATTTGCTCCAATCTCTAAGAATTTGTGTCATACCTTGTTTCGATGAAGAGAGTATAAGCAAAGGAAAATATTAATAAAAATTATCATACATTATAAATATGATAATTATATTTTATTTAAATTCATATCATCAATACGAATTACTCATTTAACATTAACGTATCGAAACGAATGAATACACAAAATACATAATAATCAACGAGCTAGATTACGAATTGGAGAAACGTGATCTTCAAACGACACATGTCGTCGAAGAAATGTTGTGCCTTCGATGAATTCAGGCTGACTGATCCGATCCATTCGAAAATGACGGAAATCCTTACGGGTAGAATCCCATGCGACTAAATACCATAGTGGTGGCAAAATCAGCATAGCTTGAGGTTCAACAAGTCTATTGGTTACCGCCCCTTTTGCGTCTCGGTATTGAAAACGCAGGTGCCGTTTTTTCA
>NZ_JBNGCJ010000989.1:0-1372 GCF_049974785.1 Vibrio genomosp. F10 str. 9ZD137 | reverse complement strand
GCAGTCACAGCGGCTTGTTCAAGGTCGATATCCAGTCCATCAAAGCCGTATTGCTCTGTGAGACGAATGATTTCTTCTGCAAACGCTTGTTCATCGCCTTTTTGTAGCTCAACGTGGGCATCAGCACCGCCTAACGCAAGCAACACCGAACGGCCTTGCTGATTGAGTTGCTCGATCTGGTTGATAAATTCTTGTTCAGACAATCCAACCGTTGGGTCTAATTTAAACGTGGGGATCCGGCCTTCTGCTGTGTCGTATACCTTCATAAAAGAAATGTCGACGACATTGTACATAGGGTTAATGTCATCCAGTGACATGCATGGTGAATTGCCTCCTTTGTATCCGGCACCATCGCACCAGTTGTGCCAGTACCCTACAACAACGTTACCATCTGGGTTGACCATTTCACCGGCCATGGCTGAAGCAGACGCGGCTGAACCCGATAGCGCCGCTAAACCCAGACAAATTGCCATAGGTAATGACTTGATATTGAACATGTAAATTCTCCTGATTTAACCAAATAAGCGGCTGTAGATTTCTACTCACGGCTTATCTTTCAAGGTAATAAAACTCATTAGATAAGGTTTGTGTAACGGAATATTTGCCTGAAACCAGAATGGAAGTCATTGACTGAATAGACAGCTGCGATCGATAAGGTCCGTGTATATGCCCAACAAACAAGCTGATTTCAAAAGCCAAGTTATGTTGAGTTAAGAAAGGCCAATAACCAATGAAACGAGCCGTTTCATTCAGAAGCAAGTCACTCTCTCTCATAATCCATCCATTAATAAGTGAGCCAAACAACGGCAATCAAGCAATGGAGTAGTCTAAGTGAAGCGAATTGTTCCAATATGTGTACTGATAGCAGGTACGTATTCCACATTGGCCACCGCCGCACCTGAGTGGGAAAAGAAAAGTTACTCAGGTGGTGTTCAGGTGTGTCATGAGCAAATGTTATTTAAATCAAAATGGTGGGCCGGGTCGTATAACGAGCCGAATCCGCAAGGAGCGTTGAGCTCTAATCAAGCAGGATGGGGGAATGATCCCTGGCTGCCTATTCCAGACTCTAACGAGTGTGGGACAGAGCAAGGCAACCAGGCTCCGATCGCTAATGCAGGTCGAGATCTTAATGTTCAGTCACCGAAAAGTTCGATTCGTATCGACGGTTCAAACTCATCGGATCCCGATGGTGACACACTCAGTTATGTCTGGACTCAAGTGTCTGGACCAACAGTGTCTCTCAGTAATGCGAATAAATCAGTAGCATCATTTGCATTACCTGAATTAACAAAGGATACCCAGTATACCTTCCAATTGGTTGTCGATGATGGTCAGACCTCCTCTCTCGATCTAGTCAAAGTCACCGGGTTAG
>NZ_JBNGCJ010000988.1:0-2084 GCF_049974785.1 Vibrio genomosp. F10 str. 9ZD137 | reverse complement strand
CGTCGTAAGAAGACGGTGGGCGTTGCTGACATCGAGTCCATGGTGGCCAAAATGGCTCGAATCCCTGAAAAATCAGTGTCTTCATCAGACAAAGATATTTTAAAAAATCTTGATGATAAGATGAAAATGTTGGTATTCGGTCAAGATCCTGCCATTGATGTTTTAAGTGAAGCGATCAAGTTAACGCGCGCCGGACTTGGAGCGGACAACAAACCGGTTGGTTCATTTTTGTTTGCAGGCCCTACGGGGGTAGGTAAAACTGAAGTGACGTTGCAATTGGCGAAGCTGATGGGCATTGAACTGCTGCGATTTGATATGTCGGAGTATGGAGAAAGACATTCTGTTAGTCGGCTAATCGGTGCTCCTCCGGGTTATGTCGGTTATGACCAAGGTGGGTTGTTGACGGACTCGGTTATCAAACACCCTCACTCAGTTGTGTTACTCGATGAAATCGAAAAAGCACACCCTGATATCTTTAACCTACTATTACAGGTCATGGATAACGGTACGCTTACCGATAATAACGGGCGCAAAGCGGACTTTAGGAATGTCATTCTGGTGATGACGACCAATGCTGGTGTTCAAGAAACAGAACGTAAGTCAATGGGTTTGATTGAGCAAGATAACAGCCCTGATGCCATGGCAGAGATTAAGAAAGTCTTTACGCCTGAGTTCAGAAACCGTCTTGATAACATCATTTGGTTTAACCGCTTAGACGAAGCGGTTATCCACCAGGTGGTCGACAAGTTCATCGTTGAGCTTCAAGCACAGCTGGACGCTCGCGGTGTTTCTCTTGAAGTGTCGGAAAGAGCAAGGCATTGGCTAGCAATAAAAGGCTACGATAAGTCGATGGGTGCTCGACCAATGGGCCGAGTGATTCAAGAGCAACTGAAAAAACCATTGGCAAATGAACTGCTCTTTGGTTCCTTAGTCGAAGGTGGCACGGTCAAAGTTGACTTGAAGAAAGATAAAATTGTCTTTCAGTATTTCGGTACGAAAGAAGAAGCGCTGCATTAGTCTGTCTGTAGTGAGTCACACACTAAAAACCAGAGCGATATGCTCTGGTTTTTTATGTTGTCTTCGTAAGTGATTGCTGTCTTCTCAAGTGATAGTCCCGACCACGGACAGGCTCAATGTGTTAACGGGGCGACGTCTTTAATGGATCGGCTCTTTTAACGAGTCGATTTCTTGAGTGAATCAATACCTTCAATGAATCACCAGGTAGTGCGCGCAGATGAATTGATACGCTTGCTCTACAGAATCCGGTATTTCTTGTTCAGTCTGAAATCCAAGTTGAGGGTAACTTTTGATGCGTTCATAGTCTTCGCTTAGCGCTCTTAACACCATATCAAGTGGCATATCTTCATTGAGGTAATCAAAAAAACCGTCTGATGAAGAGCTCACCAATACCTGTTCACAAGGCTCAGGCCACTGCTGCATAAACGTCGCATAACTGCGCCTTTCCATAAAGGGCTTTTGAACCAAGAGCATTTTTTTATGTGGTAACCCAAGTCGTCGAATAAGCTCATAGCCGAGCGTGACATTTTCTCCGGTATTGGTCGCTTCTTTTTCGATGAAAATGTCTTCTGAAGGTACCCCACAATCTTTTGCAATTGCAGCAAACGTCTCGGCTTCTGTTTTATCGAAATGTCCTTCGGTAAAGCGTCCAAAGCCACCAGAGAAAACAATCCGTGGAGCAAACCCTTGTTGGTACAGTGAAGCCGCATGAGAAGCGACACGTAAATCATTACTGCATAGAACAAAAATGATATCCGACTGCTTCGGCGTATGCCCCATTAGCATGTAGTTCCACAAAGTTTCTATGTGTTGGTACAGGCGTTTAGTCATTTAGCGCATCCAAAACAAGGGAAAGAGTCGGGTGACGATATGAGTACCCAAGTGAGATAAGCTTGCTTGGGTCTATTTGTTTGTCGTGTACATCAACTATTTTTGGTAATAAGGAAGTCGGCAAGCCAGCATTGATAAGCGCCTTTTGATAAAACGTATCTTTATACATGATATCAGGAGTCGTCACGTTAATGACTTGGTTACTAATATCGCTAATCGCAAATTCCAGGCTCCCA
>NZ_JBNGCJ010000987.1:0-4863 GCF_049974785.1 Vibrio genomosp. F10 str. 9ZD137 | reverse complement strand
GCCAGTCGTTTGGCGGTAGCCACTGATAACAGCGTATACCAACAACTCCCTCAAGCGGTTGTACACCCTAGAACAACGAATGATGTTGCTCTTATAGGTAAGGTTAGTTCAAAACCCGAATATAAGCGTATTACATTTTCGCCACGTGGTGGCGGCACAGGGACCAATGGTCAGTCTTTGACCAAAGGCATTGTGGTGGATTTATCTCGCCACATGAATTCTGTGTTAGAGATCAATGAAAAAGAGGGTTGGGTTCGCGTTCAAACTGGGATCATAAAAGATCAGTTGAATGATGCCGTGCGCCCATTTGGCTATTTCTTTTCTCCAGAGCTGTCCACCAGCAATCGCGCCACGCTCGGTGGAATGGTCAATACCGATGCATCGGGGCAAGGATCACTGAAATACGGCAAAACCTCCGATCATGTCCTGTCGCTTCAAGCGGTCTTTGCAGACGGAAGTATATTGGAATCAGATTTGTCTTTGGGTCAACCACAAGCGCAGACACAAGCTGCGATGGCTCTCGATATTACCGAGAAAGTTTGTCGCGATAACCGTGAAAAAATTCTTGATAAGTTTCCGCCGCTCAATCGATTCCTAACGGGCTATGACTTAAAAAACGCCATTGATGAGAGCGAGCAATTTGATTTCACTCGCGTGTTGTGTGGCTCTGAAGGCTCCCTTGCTTTTATCACGGAAGCTAAATTAAACCTCACGCCTATTCCAAAAGCGCGCACCTTAGTCAACGTTAAGTATTCCAGTTTTGATGCGGCATTACGCAATGCCCCGTTTATGGTAGAGGCCGATGCGCTGTCGGTTGAAACAATTGACTCAAAGGTACTTAACCTAGCAAAACAAGACATTGTTTGGCACAGCGTGAGTGATTTATTGAGAGAAGTGCCAAATCAAGAAATGCTGGGCATTAATATGATTGAGTTCGCAGGCGATGATGAACAAAAGGTTGCCGCTCAAGTTAAAGCATTAAGTGACAAGATTGAAGTTATGATCACCAACGGTGAAGCGGGAATTATTGGCTTTCAAACGTGCAGTGATTTATCGAGCATCGGCAAAATTTACAATATGCGCAAAAAAGCCGTGGGTCTTCTTGGCGGAGCTAAAGGCAAGGCCAAACCGGTCGCTTTTGCTGAAGACACTTGCGTACCCCCAGAAAATTTAGCGGATTTTATTGCTGAATTCCGCCAACTTCTCGATGACAAGCAGCTCAATTACGGGATGTTTGGGCATGTGGATGCGGGTGTATTGCATGTTCGACCGGCTTTAGATCTTTGCGATCCGGAACAAGAACAATTAATGCACCAAATATCGGACCAAGTGGTTCAGTTGGTGGCTAAGTATGGCGGTTTGATGTGGGGTGAGCATGGTAAAGGCTATCGCTCTGAATATGGGCCTGAGTTTTTTGGTGAGGTGCTTTTCCAAGAGCTTCGCCGTGTCAAGAGAGCCTGCGATCCACATAATAAAATGAACCCGGGTAAGGTATGTACACCGTTAGACAGTGATGCAGAGCTCGTTAAGGTATCAGATACCAAACGTGGCTATTATGATCGTCAAATCGATATTGAAGTGAGAGACAGCTTCAAGCAAGCGATGGAGTGTAACGGCAACGGATTGTGCTTCAATTACGATACAGCGTCTCCTATGTGTCCTTCTATGAAAGTCACATCAGATAGGCGTCATTCTCCTAAAGGGCGAGCGGGCCTTGTACGAGAATGGCTTCGTCAGTTAAGTGAGCAGGGTATCGATATCCTTGATATTGAACAAAAAACCTTGTCGGGTCGTTTAAGCATTAAATCGCTACTCGATCGAGTGAGAAACAGAATTAACAAGCGTCATGAATACGATTTCTCGCACGAAGTTTACGAAGCGATGAATGGGTGTTTAGCCTGTAAAGCCTGTGCAAGCCAGTGTCCAATAAAGGTTGACGTACCAAGCTTCCGTTCAAGGTTTCTTAATCTCTATCACACTCGTTATCAGCGCCCAGCCAAAGATTACCTGGTAGCAAATATTGAAACCATGTTGCCACTGATGGCGAAAGCGCCCAAGGTCGTTAACGCCGCTATTCGTCAGCCTTGGGTTCGCAGCCTGACAGAAAAAAGTGTGGGGTATGTCGATACACCGTTGATGTCGGTGCCAACGTTAGCCTCGCAACTGGATAAATCTCATAAGTTTGATTTGCAACGACTCGCAGCGTTATCTAAGCAAGAGAAAAGCAACCATGTACTGATTGTTCAAGATCCGTTTACGAGCTTTTATGACGCTGAAGTCGTCGCTGATTTTATTGCGCTGGTTTCTAAACTGGGTAAAACACCTATTTTATTGCCATTCAAACCCAATGGAAAAGCGCAGCACATCAAAGGGTTCTTGCAGCAATTTGCTTCGAGTGCAAAAAATACCGCTACTTTCCTTTCCATGGTTGCTGATTTGAATATCCCAATGGTTGGGGTTGATCCTGCACTGGTGCTTTGTTACCGAGACGAATATGCTGAGGCATTGGGTAACGACCGAGGAGAATTTGAGGTACTAACAGTACATGAATGGTTGCAACCTCGTTTAGCCGAAATAGACCTAAATCTGGTTAAAGCCAATCAATCAGAGACTAGAGAGCCTTGGTACCTATTGGCGCATTGTACTGAAAAAACTAAGATGCCTAATGCAGAAAAAGAGTGGGGCGAAATTTTCACTCACTTTGGTGCGACATTAAACACGGTTCCAGTAGGTTGCTGTGGTATGGCTGGAACGTTTGGGCATGAAAAAGACAAGCTAGAGATGTCAAAAGACATTTATGCATTAAGTTGGAAACCAAGGCTTCAAGATCTGCCGTCAGAACGTTGTCTAGTGACGGGCTACTCGTGCCGAAGCCAGGTCAAACGTTTCGAGCAGGTGAAAGTGAAACACCCATTACAAGCACTGCTAGACGTTATTGATCGTTGATATAGTTTAGATACGCCAGTGTGTAGATACGGCAGTATATAGATACAAGGTGTGTAGCTAGAAAAGTGTGCAGATAGAAAAGTGTACTGCTTGAAACGTATACCAATGAAACGTGTATCGAAAAATAGCCCAGACGATGATTCTGGGCTATTTTTTTATCTACAGCTCATAAACGGTGTAAAGTTTGTCATAGAGGCCGTCTAATATTAAAAAGAGGATCGAAATGGATAGATTGGAGCTCAAAATCCCGCCGGTAGCGGTGTTTGTGATCGTTATTCTTCTGATGAACTTTGCAGCCAAGAATCTGATGTTCGCGCACATTATTTTCCCTTTCACCTGGCTGGTGTTTTTAGTGTGTTTTATCGCTTCGGGTATCGTTGGGCTACTGGGCATTCGAGAATTTCGCCGAGTAAAGACAACGGTGAACCCAGTGAAGCCCGAAACCGCTTCTTTGGTTGTGGATAGCGGTATCTTTGCTTTTACGCGTAACCCCATGTATTTAGGGCTCTTTATTCTTTTATTTGGAGTGGGGTATTGGTTGCAAAATGGACTTAGCCTTTCCCTTAGTTTTTTCTTTATCGTGTATATGAACCGTTTCCAGATACAACCAGAAGAGAAAGCATTAGAGCGTCTGTTTGGTGCTGAGTACGTAGATTATAAACAGAGCGTTAGACGCTGGATTTGATGGGATGAAAGCGTAAAATCAAAAACACCCGCTTACTGAGCGGGTGTTTCATATTGAACTGTATTTCTAATTCTCTGAGAGGAATAACTGAATTCATTGAATAAGAGAATGAGATAAGACAATGAGGCGAAAAGGTTAAGCCGCTGTAGCAAACTTCTCTAAAAACATGTCTTTACGCTCATTAAAACGGTTAACCAGGTCATCAACGGAATCTTGATCGTAAGGTTTTAGTCCACTGGCTAGCATGCGTTTTACGCCTTTGCCTACAACGATACCATCTTCTTTAAAGGCAAAGTTTAGTGTTACCACGCCACGCTTTCCATCGACATCAAACGTCGCACCGGTAAATTCTACTTCAGGGTGTGTCAAATCGAGTCGTTCAAATTCCACTTCCATGCTTTCATAGATGACCAACGGACGCTGGCAGTTAATCATCATCTGTTGCTCTTCCATCAGTGGGACCATGATGTGAGGGAAGTTCATGCCAGAGAATTGAACGTAGTTTGTAACGACGTGCTCGATGAACGCGGCATCGTGGCTCACATCGCCTTCGCGGTTCATGTGAAGGTATTCTTTGCCTTTTTCGTCAACGAGAGCGCTTTCTTTCTCACATTTGTTTTCAATACTCAGTGCTATACCGTCGTTAACCATACCAGAGAAGTCAAAGCGCATCTTTTTGCTGATGCCTTCTTTTTGAAGCAAGACTGCAAAAAGTAGGTCGCCAGGAACACAAAAGCGTTTGTTATCTTCATCATGAAGAGGGTTAAAATCCCCCGCGACTTTTTTGGCAAAGTGGCTTGCCTGTTCGCGAGTGAACGTGAATTGATGGTCTTGTACTGAAACAAAAGAAGTTAGAAACATAATCTACATTGGGTAGTGAAAACTGGGGAAGATTATACAGGGAAACGCATTTTTAATGGTCCATCCAGTACGTAGTGTTGAATAAACGAACACTTAAGTGAAACAACAAAATAAAAGGCCCACCAATGAATGATGGGCCCCTGAACTATCAATGCTAAAAACGGTCAATACTGATTGCTGTCACTACTTAGTAGCTGTTAAACAGTTGGCCTGGCATTAAGTGGTTATGAATGGCGAGTTTTAGCAATGCATTAGCTTGCTCAATATCTGGAGCGAAGTAACGATCTTTGTCATAAAATGCCACTTTTTCGCGCAGCATTGCTTTTGCTTCTTCAACCCGTGGCGAGGACTTTAACGGAGCACGGAAATCC
>NZ_JBNGCJ010000986.1:0-3611 GCF_049974785.1 Vibrio genomosp. F10 str. 9ZD137 | reverse complement strand
AGGCTGATAACGCTTTTGCTAAAGACGCTTACCTAGGGCCAACTCCCATATCGTTAAGCGAATACGATCAGATGGTGAAAGCGCAAGATGTACGCGCTCGAGTGGTAACGAAAGCCGATGTCACTCACGCGTTAAGTGATGTGTATGGCGCAGATCGGATGATCTCAGTATTAGGGCCAGCCATTAACTCTGGTCGAGCGTTGCTACTATATGGTGACGCTGGTACCGGCAAAACATTTGTAGCCACTCGAATACTCAATTCTCTCAATACTTCTGTTTATATCCCTTTTGCGGTTTACGCAGCTGGCAACATCATCAAGGTTTTCTCTCCTCAGCATCACAATCGAGTCAACAAAAATAACGACCAACAGAGTCTGCTATTCAAAGAGCAGTTTGACAGACGTTGGGTGTTATGTGAGCGCCCTAGTATTCAAGTCGGGGGCGAATTGACGATGGATATGTTGGAGGTGAATCACAGTGAACACAATCGAGTCTGGATGGCGCCGTTACAGATGATGGCAAACAATGGCATCTTCATTATTGATGATTTAGGGCGTCAGCCCATGCCTGTCGATACGTTGCTGAATCGATGGATAGTCCCCATGGAGTATTTCTTTGATCATCTATCGCTCCCAAATGGTCAGCAAATAACGATTCCTTTCATTTTGACTCTCGCCTTCTCAAGTAACTTGGACCCTGAAAAAATCAGTGATCCGGCTTTCTTGCGACGTTTGGGGTACAAGATTCAGTTTTATCCATTAAAAGACAATGAATATCAGATGCTTTGGGAGAAAATGGCCAAAGGAAAAAACCTCTCTATAGCGTCATCGGTCTTTGAAAGTTTAATCAGTTTACATCGTCAGCATAGCGTGGGTTTTTATCCCTGCTTGCCCAAAGACATGGTGGGTATTAGCCGAGATATCATTGCATTTGAAGACATTGAGCCCGTAATAACGCCGGAAGTACTTTCACGGGCATGGGAAGTCTACTTTACCGCTGATGGTAAAGGTGGAGGTGCTAGATGAGTAAACAACAAGTTATTTTATTGTTCTTGTTATCCATTGTTTTTGGCTTAGGTGCGGTATTTTTTGCTAAACAGTGGATGGATAGACAAGTACAGCCCCAAGTTAAAACGGAAGTTGTAGAGCGAGAGCCTGTGGTCATCGCCGCGCAATCAATCCCCGCAGGCACGGTGATAGAATCCCTGCATTTAACCTCTAAATTACTTGAAGTTAGCTGGCGAGATTCTGAACAATTTGTCGATCAAGAAGCGGTAATCGGGCTCGTGGCGAACGCCGATATTTTCCAGGGAGAGTTGATTAATCCGTTGCGCGTTACTTCAGGGGCGGTTGGTTCAACGCTGGCATCCTTGATTTCAGAAAACATGCGGGCAGTCACCATTCGAGTGGATGATGTGATTGGGGTAGCAGGGTTCTTATTGCCCGGTAATCGAGTCGATATATTGAGTACGATTAATCACAGTAAAACGTATACCAATACGTCCACAGTCCTAAAAGATATTAAAGTGCTTGCGGTCGATCAAACGGCGAGAACACAAGAAAATGCGCCTGTCGTCGTGCGTGCCGTCACACTAGAAGTGACGCCAAAAGACGCAGAAAAGCTGTTAACGGCTAAGAGCAAAGGAATCATTCAGCTCACTTTAAGAAATCCTCACGAACCAGAGGAGGTCGTGGTGAAGAGGCGGGTTGCACCAAGTGTCACGATAATAAAAGGGACGCAGTCTTCCAATATTCGAGTTAAGGACTGAGGTGCACCATGAGAAGCATAATATTATTCGCCACCCTATTTTTGATGTGCAGTTCCACTGTCGTCATCGCATCAACGCAAACAGGAAAAATAGTCAAAGTTCCGCATCATAAATCGACCTATGTCAATCTGTCAGCTAAGGCTAAGCGCGTCTCATTGGGTGACCCTGAAGTGCTGGACATTGTCATGCTGAAATCTGATGAGTTGTTTCTCATTGGTAAAAAACTAGGCTCGACAAACTTAATGGCCTGGGACAGTCGAGGTCGGTTAATTGAATCGATTGATATTGAAGTGACGCATGATCTCAATAGCTTGAAATCTAAGTTATATGAGTTTCTTCCAGACGAAGATATTAAAGTACATAGCGCTCAAAATCGATTGATACTCAGTGGTCAAGTGAGCTCTCAAGAAAAGATGAATGTGGCATTGAGAGTGGCAGAGACTTACGCAGTCGGACAAGAGGCGGATGAAGAAAAAGAATCCCTGAGCTCACAAGTGAAACAAACGGGTGTCATCAACTTAATGTCGATTGGTGGGGCTCAGCAAGTGATGTTGGAGGTGACGGTGGCTGAAGTGCAACGAAGCCTTGTGCGTAAGTTTGATGCGAACTTCCACTTCTTCCAAACCAGTGGCTCTGAAATAGGTTGGGGAGCCGCTTCGGTTGGCAGTGCATTATCAGGAACAAACCCCATATTTGAACTACCAAGCTCGTCTAATTACGGGCTGCTCGGTTCCTTTGTCGATGGTAATACATTGTTTAGTTTTGCTCTTGATGTCGCTAAACAAACAGGTGCTGCGAAAGTATTGGCAGAACCTAATTTAACCGCATTGAGTGGCTCACGAGCTGAGTTTTTGGCGGGGGGAGAGTTTCCTATTCCCGTCCCAGATGATGATGGGATCACGATTGAATACAAAGAGTATGGCGTTGGGTTGAAGTTCATACCAACGGTGTTAAGCGATAAGAAAATTAACCTAAATCTTGCAGTCGATGTCAGTGAAATTGCCAATTCAAGCTCACTGACACTGAGCCCTGGAAGCACTAACGGGACCTATGTTATCCCTCCGATTACTCGCCGTAGTGCATCTTCGACATTGGAGTTGGCCGATGGGCAGACTATCGGTATTGCTGGCCTATTAAGCGAAAATGTTCGTGATGTCGCAACCAAAATGCCCGGTTTTGGGGATATTCCCGTATTAGGGCAACTGTTCAATAGCCAAGAATATGTCTCAGGAGAGACAGAACTGGTTATTTTAGTGACTCCCCGCCTTGCAACCCCCGTAGATAGAAACCGAATATCACTGCCAACGGATTCCTTTGTCGAACCTAATGATGTGAAGTACTACTTACTCGGGCAAGGGGCCTATATAGCCGAACCAAATAGGCTGGATGGGGAAGGCCCTGAGAATGCTGCGGAATTCATGGAGCACTCCCAAGGTGGCTCAGAAGGCTCATTTGGACATAGCCTGTAGGAGGCAAAATGAACGGACTAAAAATAACAATCATAATGTGGGTTATTGGCACAAGTGTGGGGTGCGCCAATGATCAACCTTTGGGGCATCATGTGGCCAACTTAAGAGCCGAGCAAGTTTATAACCCGAATGCGACCAAAGAGAATGAATCAGTGATTCCATCAGGCAGTGGTGAGCGAATGGAAGGGGCTTATCAAACCTATACCGGAGTAGAAAGTAAAGGTTTGAAAGGTACTGAAAGCCAAGTTTTACAAGGGTTTGCACAATAGTCTCCCTTAAGGACCACAAGATGAAAGGCACAAAAAAAACAATCAGTAGGAGGGGAAAGGCATCAGGATTGGTGCTCGTCATGGTGACGGTTGCAATGGCTGCGC
>NZ_JBNGCJ010000985.1:0-1342 GCF_049974785.1 Vibrio genomosp. F10 str. 9ZD137 | reverse complement strand
TGCCGCTTAGCAGAGCGTTATGTGTATTGGAGAGTATATGAAAAAGTTTATTTTCTTCGTCGCGTTCTTTTTAGGAGCGTCTTCTTTCGCATTTGCTCAAGAAAAATCTTCATTACCGAATGTTAATATTGAACAGCTGAAAGTACAGAACATTCAATTAATTGAGCAGAATAAGATATTAAAAGCATCTATTGATAATACTCAGAATATATATTTCTCAGCTTTGGGTTTTGCGGCAGCATTTCTTATCGCCTTTTTAGGCGTTAATGTCTATTTTAGTAAGTCGCGAGCTGATGAAGAGCGAAAACTTCACGAATCACGAATAGACGCAAAATTTTCTGAATTGGAATTAAGTAATAAAGAAAATATAGATATTAAAGTTAATGAGTTAGTTGAATCAAATACAAAAAAAATAGCGCAAGGCTTTAAAAGCAACATTACAGCACTAGAAAATTCAATTGCTGGAATAAAATACGATATAGCGCACATGCATTTTGACCTAGCCTCTGATGGGAATATTAAACTTAGTAAAGCTATTGAGGTTATTATTTGTTCCGAAAGTAGAGGATGTGGTTTTGACTGGAAAACTTCGGGAATGCTTACTGAAATTAGCGAATTGTTAAATTCTGGTTCATCTTTTGATAGCACCGAATTATCGGATGTATTTAGAGTCTTAAAATCGATAAAAGAGCCTAATAGAAATTTAGCGTTAGAAATTGAAAAGAAAATTATAAGTAGCTCGCAATAAATACACATAACAAGTCATTTCAGCAGGACAAAAAACAGCTGGTTTTTGCTCGTGCCTCGCTAATTATAACCAGCTATTTTATTGCCTCTGAATGAGGCGTTAGGCTATTGGAGTGTATGGATATCAATATTATTGCTTTATTAATTGGTTGTGTGGTTGCTATAGCTATCGTTTATAAATTTAAACATGCAGGATTAGAAGGTAAACCATGGACTTATCCAGCATTACTAGCATCATTTCCCGCGTATTATTGGCTGTTCTCTGTTCATGCTGCTGATTATGATGCTCTCGTATTTGAGTTTATAGTCGGTTTGGCATTTATGGTTGTTGCTTATCTAGGTTATAGGGTCCAGAGGCGGCTATCGTTACTTATTCTATCTATTGGTTTTATGGGGCATGGTGTTTACGATGTTTTTCATACCTTCGTAAGTTACCACCCCGTTGCTCCGACTTGGTGGGCTGAATTTTGCGGTTCAGTCGATATCTTAGTTAGCCTATACCTACTTTGGCTTGCAAAAGCGGTTAATGTGCGTAGAAAATAGCCTAACAAGGCACTCAAACTGACCTCCAACACGTGGCATTTTTGCTTCGCAA
>NZ_JBNGCJ010000984.1:0-1896 GCF_049974785.1 Vibrio genomosp. F10 str. 9ZD137 | reverse complement strand
CCGCTCTTCCGATCTAATTTAACGGTGGTCGGATTTGTTTGCTATATACTTGAGTCTAGGATCAGCCACCAACTGAGCATTTGCTCAAATATATCGCCCAACTAGAGGCGAATATTACAAAAAGGAAAAAGCAACTATGAACAACTCGCGTCTGTTTAAAAAATCGCTTCTCGCAGTGACTATTGCCTCAGCTTCTCTTGCCTCTGCGCAAGTAGCAGCAGCAGGTTTCCAACTTAACGCTCAATCAGCAACCGGTCTTGGCCGTGCATTCGCTGGTGACGCTGTTATTGCTGATAATGCATCAGTCATGGCACGTAACCCAGCTGCAATGGCATTGTTTGATGACGTAGAGTTATCTCTAGGTTTTGTTTCTATTACTTCTCAAATTGAAGTGAAAGATGCTACTTATTCACAGAATAATTTACTTCTTAGCCAAGGCGCACCTTTAGGAACTTCTTATTCTGATAGTTCAAACTATTCTGATGCAGGTGATACTTCATTCGTACCTAATATTCACTTAATCGTACCAGTAAATGATAAGTTTGCCTGGGGCGTAAATGCATATACTAATTTCGCAACCAAAACTGAATTTGATGATTCATTTGTGGGCACAGAATACGGTGGTTTGACTGACGTTAAGAGCATGAATTTAGGGTTAGCTGGCTCTTATAGAATGAATGACCAATGGAGCTTCGGAGCAGGCCTAGACCTAATCTACGGCCAAGGTAAGTTACAGCGTTCTTTGCGGGCTTATAACCCTGCAACAGGCGATACACTAAGTACAAAAGAAGCACTTAATGCAGATGCTGACGGTTGGGCTGTTGGATTTAATATCGGCACAGTTTACGAGTTAGACGATAAAAACCGCTTCGGCTTCTCTTATCGTTATAGCCCAGAGTTAAAAGCAGATGGTAAAGTTAACGGTGTAGATGATACTCTCATCATGCCTCTACCAGATATGGCCGAGTTCTCTGGTTACCACGAAATTGAAGATACAAAGTTTGCTGTTCACTACTCTGTTCAATGGATTGGTTGGGAATCATTTGATGTCCTAGCAACAAAAAAGGCGGGTACGTTAAATGAGTACCAATGGCAAAATGGTATGCACTACTCGATTGGTGGTACTTACTTCCTAAACCAAGATTGGACATTACGTGCTGGTTACATGTATGACACAAGTGCTCAAGATCAAATCACTTCAATATCAGTACCTGACTCTGATCGCCAATGGTTCTCAGCAGGTTTCACATATGCTATAGATGCTAAATCTAACATAGACTTTGGCTTTACTTACCTATTAGGTGATGATGTTTCGGTTTCTGAATCAACAGATTTAACTCCTGCAAGTTCAGGTCTACCAGCTAACACTGTTGGAACGACAATGAAAGGTACTACTCACGCAGACGCTATCCTAGTTGGTCTTCAATACAGCCGTAGCTTCTAAGCTTTTTACTACTTAAGTAGTCGCTGATTTTAAGATTGTTAAAGGGCTGGTTTTCCAGCCCTTTTGTTATTTTCCCTTCCTGTAAAACTCTAATCTTCTTCAAAAACCTTTCATTTCGCATCACAGCTGTTCGCTCAAAAAATGAAACAACCTCATAACATCTAGGTTTTTTAACTGCATAAGACCGCCTTTAAAGATAATTAGTCTAAATACTCTAGTTTTACTCTTTTTTATTTTTAAAGTAATAACTCTAAACGTACCATTCAGCCACGATATTGATTCAACTCAGCGAACGGTACGATTAAATGGACTTCAACACTTCAAGAAAAACTCTCCTAGCTAGCGCAGTGGCCTTTGGCTTGCTTTCTACTTCTTCTGCCGTATTTGCCGCAGGCTTTCAGCTCGCCGAATACTCTGCAACTGGCCTTGGCCGCGCTTATGCAGGCGAAGCC
>NZ_JBNGCJ010000983.1:0-1062 GCF_049974785.1 Vibrio genomosp. F10 str. 9ZD137 | reverse complement strand
TACTGAGTATGCAATGCGAGTCTGGTTAGATGTCGACAAAATGACAGCTCTAGGGCTTTCTACTCGCGAAATCAATAACGCGATTAGCGATCAAAATAGCCAATTCCCCGTTGGTAAACTCGGCGCAGGTCCATTCGACGACGACCGCATGCTGCAAATCCCTTTGCTTAGTCAAGGCCGTTTAGAAACCGTTGAAGAGTTTGAAAGCATCATCGTGAGAACGCAAGCTGACGGCTCTAATATCTACCTGCGTGATATTGCGGATATTGAATTGGGTGACAATCGATACGAAACCAATACGGTACTTAACGGAAACCCAGCCGCATTAATGACGGTGTCTCTGGCACCTGGCGCTAATGCACTAGAAACAGGTAAAGGGGTGAAAGAGTTACTGAGTACCATGCAATTCCCCGATGACGTGACGTATGCATTCCCATTTGATGTGACTGAATTTGTCTCAGACTCTATTTACACAGTGACAGAAACATTGGTTATCGCCATCATTTTGGTTATTTTGGTCACCTACTTATTTTTAGGGAGTTTGCGTGCGACCTTAGTACCAGCGATTGCTATTCCTGTTTCTTTAGTGGGTACGTTCTTCTTTATGCACACCTTTGGCTTTACGATCAATACCATTACTATGTTTGGCATGATCTTAGCGATTGGTATCGTGGTCGATAACGCTATTTTGGTTATCGAAAACGTCGAAAGTGTCATGCACAAAAACCCTGGGTTTTCATCGGCAAAAGCGACGTATGTGGCCATGCAAGAAGTAACGGGGCCTATTATCGCGTCGACATTAGTCATGCTTGCTGTGTTTGTCCCAATCAGCTTATTACCTGGAATCACTGGTGTCATGTTTGCACAGTTCAGTGTGACGTTATGCATCTCCTTGGTCATTTCAGCGGTGAATGCTTTAACCTTGTCACCTGCATTGTGTTCGCTGATCATGAAGCGTGAAGATCCAGCGAAATGGTTTATCGCTTTCAATCGTGGTTTTGACAAGATCACCGCCATTTACGGTAAAGCGGTTTCGATTGTTGTACGTAAAACAGCCGTACT
>NZ_JBNGCJ010000982.1:0-1346 GCF_049974785.1 Vibrio genomosp. F10 str. 9ZD137 | reverse complement strand
GCCACAGAGAGACGGCGGCCTGAGTATGAAAATCGCCCGCTTGATATGTAAGATTAAGCAACCATGCTAAGAATAGACCGCCTCCAATTCGGATAAAAAGTGTTGCAAATAAACTGACGCCCGCTTTTTTTGCAATCGCCGCTTCAATGGGTAGCGAGTGAGCCAGAAGCATCATGCTTCCAAGAATGGAGACTTGAGCAACCGTTAACTGCATATCTAAATTGATGAAAACAATCAGCCCAGCATAGATATTGGTGAGCATAGTCGTAGCCCAAACAAGGCCCAGTTCTTTAGGTAATCCTACGAATTCCATAATCGGGCTGATCCATGCGCTGAGTATCACAATGCCGCCTAGTTCTTCGATAACTTTAATGGCAATGATAATTGGGATCATTATTTTGAATAGAGTAAAAGTGACGTCAAAGATATCTCTTACAAGCTCTTTGAAAAATATGGCTATAGGCTGCATGACAGTCGTCTCTTAATGCGTTTAATATCCCAATATTTTACACAGTGAAATGATATAAATATTTTGTATTAATCCTATTTTTATTCTCAAAATTCATTTATTGGGTTAATTTTAGAAACATTAGAAAGGAAATGCCCGAAGTAAGAAATTATGCAGATAGACCGTATTGATAGAAAAATTCTAGCAACCCTTCAAAAAGGAAATAGAATCTCAAACATTGAGCTTGCCGAATTGGTTGGTCTCTCTCCTCCTGCTTGTTTAAAGCGGGTGAAGAGATTAAGGGAAGAGAGCATCATTGTCGGTGACGTTTCAATTATTAATCCAGAACTAGCAGGCAGAACAATGACACTGCTTGTATCAGTAGAAATGGAACGTGATAGAGCTGATATTTACCAAATATTTAGACAATCTATTTTGAAAGCGCCTGAAGTGACTCAGTGTTACCAAATCTCAGGGAGTTACGATTTCATGTTGGTGGTGACTGTCAAAGACATTCAAGCTTATGAGCAGTTCGTTGAGCGGGTACTACATACTGATCTGAATATTCGAAAATTTCACACCTCAGTTTCCCTAAGAACGGTGAAATTCAGTACTGAGATCCAATTAGAGCAATAAGAACAGAGACAAAACCCAAGGTGGTAGCGGTAAACCTTTGAGTATTACTCAATAGAAAAAGCCCCTGTATTAGGCATACAGGGGCTTTAAATAACGAGAAGTCTAGAAAAATTACGCTAGAATCTCTTTCGCTGTGTTTACTACGTTTTCAGTAGTGAAACCAAACATCTTGAATAGTTCGCCTGCTGGTGCAGATTCGCCGAACGTTGTCATGCCGATGATCTTGCCACCGAAGCCTACGTACTTGTACCAGAAGTCAGCG
>NZ_JBNGCJ010000981.1:0-688 GCF_049974785.1 Vibrio genomosp. F10 str. 9ZD137 | reverse complement strand
CCTTTCCTGGGAACGGCGGTTGCTTTCGCTTTGGCAACGAGCATCCCAACCATGTTCGCTATCTTTGCCGCTTTAGGGTTGGGAATGGCTCTACCTTGGATCCTTGTCGCTACGTTCCCATCCATTGCTCTATCATTGCCAAAACCGGGTGTATGGATGAGCAAAGTGAAGTATCTATTTGGCGCAATGATGCTCATAACCAGTCTCTGGTTGCTGTCGCTTTTGACTCATCACCTTCCCATTTTATGGATTGTTATTATTGGGGTTGTCTCGGTTGTCGCGTTCTTTATACGTACATTGAAAGTCTATGGAGAAAAAGTCGCAGCGTGGGTTGGAGGAACAGTGGTGGTTTTGCTTGCAAGTAGCATGGTGATTGGTAGTGTAACGACCGATAAGTGGGCGACGCCTTTACCCGCAGAGCCGAATTGGGAAAGGCTGTCGACCAGTAAAATCAATGATTATGTGGCACAAGGGAAAACAGTCTTTGTGGATGTGACTGCTGAGTGGTGCATCAGCTGTAAAGCCAACAAAATCGGTGTTGTTCTGCAAGATCCGGTTTACAGCACTCTCCAACACCCTAATGTCATTGCTATGCAGGGAAACTGGACAACACCGAGTGTGAGTGTCACCGAGTTTCTGCAATCTCATGGTCGTTTTGGCGTCCCATTCAATGTTGTTTATGGACCAC
>NZ_JBNGCJ010000980.1:0-1767 GCF_049974785.1 Vibrio genomosp. F10 str. 9ZD137 | reverse complement strand
GGTTGATGACGGCAAAGTTTATCTTGCAAACTGGTGGACAACAGGTAATCCGCCGAAAGAAAACTCAGCCCCTTATGGCCAACCGTGGACCTATGTCGAAGATTTTGAGGCTGGCGACCCTGACTGCCTGGAAAACTGGTACTGGGAAACCGCTGAGAGAATGTTCAAGCGTCCTCTCACTGAAACCGATAAAGCCTTGTATCCAGCCAGCGACATTGAGCTGAGTTTGGCTAAGATCCTCGTGTCGCCGCACTTCCTTTACCGAAGAGAAGGGGGGCACCTTAATGATGAAGGCAATTATCACCTCAATGCGTATGAGTTAGCGAACGTAATTTCTTATACCGTACTCGGCTCTGTGCCTGATGAAGAGTTGTGGTCAACCGCGAAAGACGGCAGTTTGATCCGCTCAGACGTATTAGGGCAACAAATTGATCGCTTGTTATCAACCCCACAAGCTTACGAGCAATTTGCCAACTTTATGATGCAGACTCTAGAGTTTGACGAAGAACGCGTTGTCGTTGACCGAGAGGGCATGTCTGAAGATGTGGGTGAAGCCATGCTGGATGAGTTTACAACGTACATTCGCGAAACCGTATTTGGTGAAGAAATGGGGCGTTTTTCAGACCTGATGGCTTACGAGAATACGTACGTCAATCAAGTGCTGGCTAACCATTACGGATTCAAAGGCAGCTTTAATTCTGGTTTCAAAGAAACAGCAATACCGAATGAACGTGGTCAAGGGCTACTCAGTCTAGGGGCGATTGCTGTGGCATACAGTACCGATGAACAAACGCGTCTTATTCCGCGCGGAAAAATGGTTCAGCATTCATTACTCGGTTGGGAGCAGGCCATACCTTCTGGCGCAGCCCCAGACGACATAGTGAACGACACCTCAACCAAAGATTTCTGGACTCAAGCGACAGGGCCATCGACTGAATGTTGGGTATGTCACGAGAAAATGAATGATGTGGGTTTTGCCTATGACGTACTGGATAAAACAGGACGTTACCGCGCTTACGAAGATTACACCTCCGTACACGGTGAAGTGTTTAACAATGTCGCGCTTGATACTCAAGGCACATTGATTGATGTTGATGGAACCGATACACAGTTCGATGATCTAGAAGACATATCACTCTATTTGGCAAACAGCGAACAGGCTAAGCAAGCCTTTGTTAAAAACTACATCTCTTACACATTGGGTGAAGCGTCAGTAAGATTCGCACCCTTATACCCTGAATACGCTTCGTTTGAGCAGTTCAAACAGCTAATGAAGGATTTACTAATGTCGACCACCGTTATTGAGCGTGAGGAGTAATAAAATGACTAAATTAACGACGGTATCAAGACGTTCATTTCTAAAAGCCTCTGTCTTTGCAGGAATGGGGGTAGGGTTAGCGAAATTCTCTACCCAATCTTGTGCTTCTAATGGCAGTGCGAGTGGTAATGCAAGCAAATTCATCTTTGTCAATTTTTCCGATGGCTACCCAAGGGGAACTTGGCATCCGACTGGCAATTCAGGCGGGCTGACAATGAACGCCTGTACTGAGGGGCTAGAAGCGTATAAAAACGACATCGTGTTTTTAGCCGGATGCCGAAGCGAAGGCGGCACAGGGCACAGTGGTTACAATGGCGTATGGCAAGAAGAAAGCGGCCAAGGTTCGATTGATGTGCATTTTGAATCGGTTTACGCACAAGGCATGCCCAAACGAGCACTGCGCCTGGGTGTCGACACCAAATACTGGGGGCACGGTGGGTTAGTGACCA
>NZ_JBNGCJ010000979.1:0-2769 GCF_049974785.1 Vibrio genomosp. F10 str. 9ZD137 | reverse complement strand
ATACTGGCGACCGCTTCAACAGGCGGTACTTATTACCCAGTAGGTGTTGCACTGGCGACGCTAAGCAAAATCAAACTTACCCAAAAGCATCAGTTTTCGCTGTCTGCGATCAGTTCAGCTGGATCGGGCGAGAACGTGAAGCTTCTTAATGAAAACGAAGCTCAATTTGCCATTCTACAGGGTCTTTACGGCGCATGGGCTTGGGGTGGAGAAGGTCCATATAAAGAGCGTCAAGACAAATTACGCTCTGTGTCGATGCTATGGCAAAACGTGGAGCACTTGATTGTTCGTTCTGAATTTGTTGAAACTGGGACAGTGAGTGACCTAGCAAATCTGAAGGGTGAGAAGTTTTCTATTGGTAAAAAGAATTCGGGTACTGAAAATTCAGGACGCCAGATCATGAAAGGGTTATCGGTGGATCCAGACCAATTCAGCTTGGCCTACATGGGTTATGGCGGCAGTGCCAGTGCCTTACAAAATGGCACCATAGATGGCATGAATACACCCGCAGGTGTTCCCGTTGGAGCGGTGACTCAAGCATTTGCAGCGCTGGGTAAAGACATTCAAATTCTTTCATTTACTGATGAACAGATTAAACAGGCGAATGGACAATACAGTTTGTGGACGAAGTATGAAATCCCTGCGAACACCTACCCTGGTATCGATAAGCCGATCACCACCATTGCACAACCCAACTTCCTAGCGGTACGTGAAGACATTTCGGAAGAAGATGTGTATCAACTGACTAAGGCGATCTATGAAAATCTTGCATTCCTTCAAGGTATTCATAAAGCGACAAAGGCGATGGCGATAGAAAAAGCGATTTCTGGTTTGCCAGTACCGCTTCATCCTGGTGCGGCGCGTTTCTATAAAGAAATGGGCGTTAATATCCCATCTGAGCTTATTTTAAACTAGCCCACACTCGTCTAACCCCAACTCGCTCTCTTGACGGCATAGTTAAAAGAGCGAGTCATTTTATTGCCAATTGAGACTTGTTAGAGGTCAGCATGAGCAACGAAGTAGAACAAGAACTTCAAAAGTATGAATTACCAACTCGAACCGATTTTCCCTGGGTAACCAGCGCCATTACGGGTTTGGGTGTCGTGTTATCACTTTTGCATATTTGGTTTAACACCTTTTCAACGCTTCCAGAACTTTGGGTGTCAGTCACACACTTTGCAGGGTTCGCTGTGATATGCGCTTTGTGGTATCCCGCTCATGTTTCTTTGAAAAGCAGTCAGTTAGCGTTAGTGGTTGATGTTGTTATCGCCTTGGGTGCATTCGCCTGTTTACTGTACATTCCGTACGCGGAAGACGCCTTGTATCAACGAGGTGTAAAGTTTGTAGCCAGCGACTGGTTCTTTGCCATTTTGGCGATCAGTATCGTTATTGAACTTATACGACGAACCATGGGTTGGTTCATCCCGATTTTGATTCTAGTGTGTTTGAGCTATGTAGTTCTATGGGGGCAATGGGCCTCTGGGATATTCCACTTTCCGGGCCTCAGTATGGAAACCTTGCTGTATCGAAGTTTCTATTCATCGGAAGGAATGTTTGGGTCTATTTCTCGTATTAGCTGGTCATTTGTTTTCATGTTCATTCTCTTTGGCGCCTTTTTGGTTCGCTCAGGCGTGGGCGATTACATCATCAATGTTGCTCGCGCTGCCGCTGGCAAAGTCATTGGTGGTCCAGGGTTTATTGCGGTGATTGGGTCAGGCCTTATGGGTTCGGTATCGGGCTCTAGCGTGGCTAATACCGTATCGACAGGTGTGATTAGTATTCCTCTGATGAAAAAAGCAGGTTTTCCATCTCGCTTTGCTGCCGGTGTCGAAGCCGCAGCCTCAACCGGTGGGCAATTAATGCCTCCAGTTATGGGGGCGGGTGCGTTTATTATGGCCTCTTATACTCAGATCCCATACGTTGATATCATTGCGGTGTCTTTTGTTCCTGCTCTGATTTACTTCTTGTCGGTGGCATTTTTTGTACGTATTGAAGCAAAACGTAGCGGAGTGCAGAAAATCAGCACCAGTGAGGTTTCCCTTACTCGAGTCCTTTTATCCGGTTGGCACAACCTCATTCCATTAGTGGTACTGGTGACTTTATTAGTCCAAGGATTTACCCCAACCTATGCTGCGGGTATCTCTATCGTGTCGGTTATCGTGTCATCTTGGTTCTCTAAAAATCATAAAATGGGTCCTAAAGCGATCGTAGAAGCCTTGTCTCAAGGGGCAAAAAATATGGCCACGACAGCGGTGTTGTTGGTGGGCATTGGCCTTGTGATTAACGTGATTAGTACCACGGGTATTGGTAACACATTCTCTCTTATGATTAACGAGTGGGCTAACGGTAGCTTACTGATGATGCTAGTGTTGATTGCTTTGGCGTCATTGATTCTTGGCATGGGTTTACCCGTAACGGCGGCCTATATCGTCTTGGGTACGTTGTCTGCACCAGCGCTGTATAAGTTGATCGCAGAAAGCCAGTTATTGGACCTCATGATTTCAGGAAATTTACCGGAACAAGCAAAAGCGATATTCATGTTAGCCGCGCCAGAAAAGCTCACATTATTGAATGCACCAATGGCGTTAGAAACGGCGAAAGAAATGCTCGCATTAGTCCCTGCTGATTTTGTTGAAACATTACTTGAGCAGAGTTTGGGTATTGAAGCCGTCGGCTTAGCGTTGTTAGCGGCTCACCTAATTATCTTTTGGTTGTCTCAAGACAGTAATGTGACTCCGCCAGTCTGTTTAACGGCATTTGCAGCGGCCA
>NZ_JBNGCJ010000978.1:0-330 GCF_049974785.1 Vibrio genomosp. F10 str. 9ZD137 | reverse complement strand
CATTTTCCAATGAATTTGTCGACGCAGCTCGTGCTGGTTTTAATAACTTTCATTGGCAAATGGGTGGCGATCACTCCTTTTATTACAACATGCACATGAGCGAATTCATGCCTACAGCGGTTGCTTCACCAAGTGAAAATTACAAGCCGTTAGTTAAAGATATTCACCCAGAGCTGGCTAAGTTAAAAGTTCAAACAGAAAGCAAGGGTGAAATGACAATGGAAGATTACCTTGTCGACCCGCAGTTCCGTACCCAAGGCTTTATGCTGATTCATGAAGGTAAGATTGTGTACGAAGCTTACCCAGGAATGAAAAGATCGGAAGAGCGGT
>NZ_JBNGCJ010000977.1:0-362 GCF_049974785.1 Vibrio genomosp. F10 str. 9ZD137 | reverse complement strand
CCGCTCTTCCGATCTGGAGACAGAACCCGGCGTATGTGTCAACTCCACCAATTCGAAACCCATCATAACGTAGCGTTGTGATGGGTTTTTTGCTTTATATTGACGAAAATTATTTTGTTAACACTAAACTTGGCGCAATATCACGAGATGTTTTGCGCAAACAGTAGCGATAGCCTGTGAAATCAGTACACTGATGTGTATCTGTATTTTGTGTTAATCGCTTTTAGCCCAAGCTTGATGAGACCAACATGACTGAACCATTCCAACATATTTCTGTTTTACTTAATGAGTCGATTGATGGACTCGCCATCAAACCCGATGGTACCTACATAGATGGTACCTTTGGGCGTGGCGGCCATAGC
>NZ_JBNGCJ010000976.1:0-427 GCF_049974785.1 Vibrio genomosp. F10 str. 9ZD137 | reverse complement strand
ACCGCTCTTCCGATCTTAACCGATGACGATAGTAATGATGGTGGCGGTAATATCACTCACTCCGAACTCCAGCAATGTGAGATAAACGCCCGAAGCCAATAGCGCCACCGAGGCGTAAAGTTCTTCATGCAGCACTAGCGGAGTTTGTCGGCAAATTAAATCACGCAGCAAGCCCCCAAACACGCCAGTCACCAATGCAGACACCATACAAATTCCGGGATGAAGACCCATGCTCATGGCGACTTTAGTGCCAATGATGCTAAACACGACTAACCCCAGAGCATCCAAACGTATAAATAGCCCTTTCAGTTTTATGACCCATTTTGCTAACCCCGTGGTAATCACTCCGGCAATGCATGTAATGGCTAAAAACTCAGGGTTCTCGACCCAACCGAGTGGGTAGTGACCGAGTAAAATATCTCTGACT
>NZ_JBNGCJ010000975.1:0-1742 GCF_049974785.1 Vibrio genomosp. F10 str. 9ZD137 | reverse complement strand
TGAACCGCTCTTCCTATCTCCAACCCCTGAGATGTTCGAACAAATAGCAGAAGGTAGCGATTTAGGGCGAAAGGCTCCCTATTTCCCTAACCCTGTCGTTTATGACCCTGAACTTGCCCACCTGTTAAGACAAGTATTTGAGGTATTAAAACACTCTAACAATCGCCTTTATCGGGAAACACTCTTGCACGGGGCGATGTCTCAACTGGTGGCAAGGCACAGTCTTCAGAGACAAGCTGCACCGATACAAATCAAAAAAACTCAGGCGCAGATCGAGCGTATTAAAGCGTTTTTATCTGACTGCCCTGAAGAGAATGTGTCTTTATCCGAGCTTGCCAGCATGGTGTCGTTAAGTCCCTTTCACTTAGCGCGTACTTTCCGCGCGCAAGTGGGACTGCCTCCCCACGGGTACCAACTTCAAATGCGTATTCGTAAAGCTCAAAAATTACTGAGTATGGGGCTCAAATCAGGAACTGTAGCGATGGATGTAGGCTTTCATGATCAAAGCCATTTTCACCGTCACTTCAAAGCGACAGTCGGAGTCACACCTAATCAATATAGGCTGGCGCACCAGAACCGACTCGCAGGATAAAGGGAACGGCTGAGCAACTTCGTACAAGACAGATAAAACGCCTTTGACTAGTATGCACATACATCACTTAGCTTTTATGTATTAGCTTTTATGTATTAGCTTCTATGTATTCACGTATAGGCAATAGCTTCTATCTCTTAGAAAATGGTAAAGGAATATCAATGTCAGAATGGGTCGAACAGCAGCAAAAAAGTATCGCAAGTCAACTGTGGCGAGGGACAATAGCCATGATGCCACTGAGCATTGCGGTCATCCCATGGGGGTTATTGGCCGGTTCATACGCAGTTGAATCGGGCCTATTAGCACTTGAAGCTCAAGCCTTATCCGCCATTTTATTTGCAGGGGCTGCACAGCTCGTCGCCATTGGCATGTTCAAATCAGGTGCAGGGCTAATCACCATGCTCGTGACCACCTTCTTTATTACCTCACGCCACCTTTTGTACAGCGTCGCAATGAGAGAAACCATCAGCCCATTACCGCTGCGTTGGCGGTTATCGCTGGGGTTCTTGTTAACCGACGAACTGTTTGCCCTCATTGGCCATAAAACAAAAGAATTCGATCGATATTATGCGTTAGGCGCAGGACTAAGCTTTTACCTTATTTGGAATATCGCATCGTTTGTTGGCATTATTGGCGGCAGCTACATACCCAACCTTGACTCCTTAGGTTTAGACTTCGCTATCGTCGCTACGTTCATCGCTCTGGTGGTACCGAACATAAAATCAAAACCTATCTTGCTGTCTGTTGTGGTTGCCTTATTAAGTTCGGTGTTGCTCCATAAATGGCAAGTTAATGGCGCGTTAGTCATTGCGAGCTTACTGGCAATGTCAGTAGGTTACCTAGCCGAACGGGGTTCACACTATGGTCAACCAAATCAAAAGAACGATGATCAAACAAGTAAAGGGAAAGGAGAGCACTCATGATTTTATTGTCAATTTTTGCCATGACTGCGGTTGTTTTTCTCAGTCGCTATCTATTTTTAGAGCCCGTTCTACCGCTCAGATTAAGCTATGAGGTGAAGCGGTTTCTCAAATTTTCTAGCCCTGCGATCCTCACCGCCATTCTGGCTCCCATCATGTTTTTGGATGCCGAAACCCATGAGTTGCTGCCATTAATAAACCCTTATTTAATCAGAGATCGGAAGAGCGGT
>NZ_JBNGCJ010000974.1:0-1501 GCF_049974785.1 Vibrio genomosp. F10 str. 9ZD137 | reverse complement strand
ACCGCTCTTCCGATCTATCCGCGACCATAACATAAGCCCCACCATGAGGACGATTAGCAACAATAATCAAATCCCCATTGAAAACGGTGGAGGGGGTTGAAATATAGTTCACGCCGAAAATATGGCTCGTTTGTGCACTCATTTCTTCCACTAAATTGGAAAAAATTGACTCTGATATTGAATAGTCATACTGGACTTGCTCGTGGAAATGGCTCAACTCGTCACGCTGACGAACGACTTCTTTATGAATTTTCACAATTCGGTAATGGGCTTGAATTTTGGCATGAATAACCGTGCGCTCAAACGGCTTTGAAATAAAGTCATCCCCCAAGTTAAGGCAACGTTCATAAGAGGTATTATCATCAAGAACAGTGAGAAATAGGATCGCAATATGAATGTTAGGGAAGGCTTCGCGAATCTCGATTGCGGTTGTGAATCCATCTTTCACTGGCATCATGACATCCAGTAATATGATGTCTGGCAGTGCCTCCATCTTTTTCATTGATGGCACAACATCTTCACCGTTTTCAAACGTATCAATGTGACTGGCTAAATCCTGTATCATACACCGACAGATTTCACGATTAGTCGCATTATCATCAACGATCATCACTCGCATAATGTCTTCCCTCTAAAACTGACTTTTCAAAAACTTCACCTAAAAATGATTAATCGATTTTAAATTTCTTATCAAACCTCGAGATGAGAAGAATTTTTTTTACTTGTGGAAGCGTGTTGGTGAGGGTGATTGAACCATCAGCTTGCCCCAAATAGTTTTGCATATTGAGCAGCATCCCCAACCCGGCACTATCGATATAGTCAACTTTGCGTAAATCCACAGTGAAAGAGTACTCTTTTCTGTCTGTGTAGCTTCGTCTAAAATCTTGCACCAAACTAAAACCAAATGCGCCTTCAATGACGATGGTGACTCTTTTAGAAGCGGTGTCTACTTGTGTTTCAACTGTCATATACTGTCCTCAAAATAATTCAACTTCGCCTTCATCAATACTAGACTGATTCGCTGCTGGCCCGCTGCGGTGTTTCGAACGCTGCAAGATATTGGACAACACTTCTCTTAGCATCGATGTCTCTTGATGGTTATCTAACGCAGCCATTATTTCTTTCAAATACTCAATGGATTCTTTTGCATAATCGCCTTGCTGCAGCACGATGTCGGCAAACTGTAATGCGCGTATGCCGTCTCCTACATGCCCGTTAAGCTCTCCTCCTAATTCTCTAATTTTATGCACTTCTTGCTCTATTTCGATATTGACTTGATGAACTCCCTTCAACATGTTGTCGACTTTTTCCTTTGATTCAATCGCAGCCGTCATGTCAATAGAGGCCATCTCGCCCACGGTGTCATTCGCTTCTTTGACGGTGGTTTGAGCAATGTTGATCTCTTTCTCTATCTTAGAATTGAGTTCTTCTGATTGTTTGGATAGATTTCTCACCTCTTGAGCGACAACAGCAAACCCTCGACCCGCTTCGCCCGCTCTAG
>NZ_JBNGCJ010000973.1:0-949 GCF_049974785.1 Vibrio genomosp. F10 str. 9ZD137 | reverse complement strand
CGGTTCCGACGATGTCAGCAAAATCATAATCAGGGCGAGGGAATGGGTGAGCATTAGCGAGTAACGCTTTCGCTGCGCCTGCAATTTCTTCCGGTGTTTCGCCTTTAATTTTTAGCGCTGTGAGCGCCGCTGTCATTAAAATAGGGTCAAGTTCACCGCGTATAATAACGTCAAACAACTGTTGGCTTTCGTCTTCACTTAGCGACTGTTGTTCATAAAGCTTATTAATAATCGTTTCCATGATTTTTCCTATTATTCCGTTATTTTTTTGGTGACGCTTCAGTAACACGCGGTTTGTCTAATGCCCATTCTATGGCGTTAGCGAGCAGAGTGGCACCGTAAGTTGTCATGATCGATTCTGGGTGAAATTGAAATCCACACACTTTATCTTGCTCGTGAGCTACTGACATGACAAGTCCATCCACTTCCGCCGTTACGGTCAGTTCTTTGGTTACATGCGTGGCAACCAATGAATGGTAACGAGCGATGGCTAAAGGAGACGGTAGGTCTTGGTAAATAGAATGCTGCTGATGATCCATCATTGATACCTTACCATGAATAATCTCGCCCGCTCCGGCAACCGTTCCACCGTAGGCTTCAACAATCGCTTGATGACCAAGACAGATCCCAATCATTGGCACGTGTCCTTTTAGCTGTTGAATCAGCTCTGGCATGCAGCCCGCTTTCGAAGGCTCGCCTGGGCCCGGTGAAAGTAGCACAACAGGATTGGTTAACATTGTTATCGCGTCAACAATGACGTCAGCATCGATATTATTACGGTAGACCGTTACCGAATAGCCAAGCGATCGAAACTGATCAACTAAGTTGTAGGTAAATGAATCAAAGTTATCGACGAAAACGATATTGGCAGATACTTGAGATTGAGCGTTGGTCATATCGTTATCCTTTATGAGCAGTCTGAATAGCGGAAATAACCGCTTGGGCTTTG
>NZ_JBNGCJ010000972.1:0-1187 GCF_049974785.1 Vibrio genomosp. F10 str. 9ZD137 | reverse complement strand
GGATGGCGTGAGCGTATGGGATCAACGGCTGAAAACTTTCAGTTGGGTGTTGACCGCATGACAGAAGAGCAACTTGCTGAGTATCAAGAAAATAAACCCGGTACATTCATTGTTTGGCACTTTTTAGATGAGCAAAACCCAGACGATCTTGCTTTGTTAGATGCCTCGATTTTAAACCCGAATGTATTGATTGAATCTGATGAAATGTTCTGGATGCACATGGATGAAGAAGGCCACATTGATAACTATGCAGGTGACGAATGGCCGCTCCCTCAAGAGCTTTTCTCTCACCCTAGATCAAACGGCACGTTCGCTAAGGTTTTACGAGTCTATGTCCGAGAACGCGGCTTATTAACGATGTCTGAAGCATTACGCAAAATGACACTCATGCCTGCGCAATTAATCGAAGATTTTGTCCCTCAAATGAAGAATAAAGGTCGTATTCAAACCAATATGGATGCCGATATCGTGGTCTTTGACCCAGACACTATTGCTGATGTAGGCACTTACCAAGATCCGAATCACCCGGCAGTTGGCGTGCATTGGTTATTGGTTAACGGCGAAATCGTTGTGAATAATACTGAATTAGATACCGCGGTTAAGGCAGGAGAACCTATCCGTCGTGATATAGCAAAGTAATCCATTTAACGAAAACTGTTTATTCAAATCGTTAGTGTAAATAAAGCCAGTAAGGTCTTCTTGCTGGCTTTTTCACGTTAATTGCCTTGTGTCTGTTGCTCTCCATCAATGGCATCCATTTACTATCACCTCAAATTATTAGTTGGGCAACATTGTTACAGTACGTCAATGACTTTGGCGCAAAGTGACCTACATCACGATAAGAACATTGGTTATAGTTCATCCCACACAAACATAGGAGAACAACCATGAACACTTTTACTAAAACCATTCTAGCAACGACTTTACTTTGCTCTGGTATGAACCTTGCGCTTGCTGACGAGTCTACTGAGAAAGTTGACCCATCAAATCTAACTGCTGTTAATACCTCAGGGTATGTGGGTATGAATAATCAAGGTGATGTAAAGCTATCTGCTTCACTGGGCTTTGGCTTAAAAAATGGTCAAATGGCCATGGGTACCCTTGAAGGCAGCATGGATAATGATGGTAAATATAAAGATAGCCGACTTCAGTATTTCCACGTATTTAACGTCAAGATCGGAAGAGCG
>NZ_JBNGCJ010000971.1:0-6853 GCF_049974785.1 Vibrio genomosp. F10 str. 9ZD137 | reverse complement strand
CTGTAGCAAAAACACCGCCATATGACGGGCCATAAACATGTACCGCTTTAATCTCTGTCCAAGACATGTCTATGTTGGTGAACAAATCTCTATCCAACATTAATGGTGCGATCATTCCCATAGGGCTGAAGCGCTTTAGGTGTCCTTTTGCTAACTTTGATTCATTAATAGTAAAACTAACTTGATCGTTCTTTAAGTTCAGAGGAGTAAGCACATTTTCTTCTATGTAAGTCTGATATCTTTTTCCGCTAACTTTTTCTATCACTTTACCTGCTAACCAATACCCTATGTTTGAGTATCGATACTTAAAGCCTGGTGGCGACTTGATTTTGTTGTTTGTCAACATGAGTGCGTTCAACTCATTATCTTCGTCAAATAACGCTTTCATTTCAGGAAGGTATACCCACTTCAAAGGTATCGGATTAGCTATTCCCGAAGTGTGAGTTATCAGGTGTCTAATAGTGATTTCATTTGGATATGGAGTATCTAGTAAAGTGTTTATACTATCCTCCAACTCTAACTGGCCACGTTCCAATAGCTGTAAAATGGCTATTGCAGTGACTGTCTTAGTCATAGAAAATGTTGCCATTAAGTGTTGACGAGTTAACGGTTCCTTGCTGTTTACATCTGCCAACCCTGGTGAGGATGAAACTAGCAACTTGTCCTTATCACCTATTACGTATTGATAACCTGGTTCCATTTCATTCTCCCCACTTGTCTGTAGAACGGCACAACTAGCTACAACTAGAAGTGACAAAGAGATCCCTATACATCTCATTTGTTCTGAAATGCGAGTGTGAGTTGCTTTAGAGAGCTAGAAAGACATTTCAATTGTTCGCTATCAAGAGGAATATCTACTGTGTTTATTAGCGCTGCTTCTATGTCAAGTATTCCTGTAAGTACATGCGTTCCACGTTCGGTAAGTTCTATTAAACTCGAAGTCTTGTGGTCTGGATTCGAGGTTAAGGAAATTAAGCCTTTGCTTTGCATATTGGAGATCGTTTTTTGCAGATATTGTCTTGAACGTTGAGTCTTTCGAGCTAACTGTGGAATTGTCTGGAAACCCTCTGATTTCAAGATCAACATTACACCACGGGTGCAGCTGTTGACCCCTTTTTCTTTGTGAATTTGATCTACTAACGTATTCATTTGATTCATAAAAGCACGAGAGCTTTCTATTATTTCGTATAAGGCTTTTGTATTATCCATTATCGTTGCTTCTCCACAGGAACACATACATACTATGACAACCTGATTGTCAATATAGAAATAGATTGTCAATTTGTCAAGTTGATTGTCAAATGTGTAGAGCTTAGAGTATTAAAAGCCAATGCAAAGAAGGTGAGTGCTTATCGCATTGATATAGAGCCTGGCCCCTCTAGTACATTATGTTCAGTTCGAGCTAGATCTTTCAGAAGGTTCGCATAAAAATTCAACCTAGATTTACTGGTTAGGTATCCCCGCTTTTGAACGAAAATGGGAGATTCCGCGCATAAGTGATGCGCGGCCTGCCATTAGTAAAAGTCGGGCTAATTCCTGGCGGGGATTATCAGCGTTATGTTGCGCAAGCTCGGAATGGGGCAAAACCTTGTCAGAGCACAACGCAAACAGCATTGAAAAGTTTCGAACTTTATTGCCAGCTCTCGTCTTTATTGTCGAGTTTTCAAACTTGAATATTCGACGACACAAGCCAAATCACCAAACCAACAGAGTTTCATCGGCTGATTCATGTCTCTGATTTGCATTACCGCAGAAAGGCTCATGCGTTTGAACAAGCAATCGATAAGTTCTCCTCGTTACTTTTTGCAAAACATTATCTACGGCAACACCCCAATCAAAGCGCTAAGCTTTAGTGACGTGATTTTAACCAAGGTTAACAATTAGCTCTCCTAACCTATACACTTTAGATTTCCTAACTATGATGTCCTAGCTATGAAGGTAAGTAAGCCAATGAAAGTCATTCAACAACTGAACATCTTGATGTTTTCTTTGTTCATCACAGCAACCGCACATGCTTGGCAAGCAGAAAAAGTCGCCAGTGGGCTCTCGATACCTTGGGGGCTTGCCTACGTTGACGAACGTACCATGCTCGTGACTGAAAAAAACGGCACACTAAAGCACGTCGACCTAATGACAGGCGATCACCATGTTCTCGCAACTGTCCCTGACGTATGGGCAAAAGGGCAAGGCGGCCTGCTGGATATTGCTCTCTCCCCTTTTGACAACAAAACTATCTATGCCACTTACAGCAAAAATATCGATGGCGATGGCGTCACAGCACTCGCTTCGGCGCAATTCAACAACAACACCATCTCCGGTTGGAAGGATGTGTTTGTTTCTCAATCTCAAACCGATACAGGCCGACACTTTGGTAGTCGAATCACCTTTGATAACGACAGCCTTTATTTTTCCATTGGCGATCGTGGCGAACGCGAGAATGGACAAAACACACTGACTCATGCGGGGGCTATCTTACGTTTGTCCCCTGATGGTAAAGCCCCTGCCAATAACCCATTCGTCAATGATGACAGTGTTCTAGATGAGATATGGAGCTTTGGTCATAGAAATCCACAGGGGTTATTTTTCGATATCGAAACCCAAAACCTCTGGTCAATCGAACACGGGCCTCGCGGGGGGGATGAAATCAATCTCATCAAAAAAGGCGCGAACTATGGCTGGCCAATGGTGTCTTTTGGCAAAGAATACTGGGGGCCAATCGATGTCGGTGAAGCGACAGAAAAAGAAGGAATAGAAGCGCCCGTTAAAGTCTATATCCCCTCTATCGCGCCAAGCAGCTTGGTTGTGTATCGCGGTGAAAAATTCCCTGAATTAAAAGGAAAACTTCTTTCAGGGGCGCTAAAGCTCACTCATATCAACATCGTTACGGTTAATCGTCAGGGGCAAGCCATCGAAGAGGAAAGGATTTTATCCCATTTAGGTGAGCGGATCCGAGATATCGAGATTTCTCCTCAGGGCGACGTCTTTTTCAGTACCGATAGTGGCAATCTTTATCGACTCAAACGCTAATTCAGTTATGATGAAGCAGCCCATCACCCAATAACCCATCAACAAGAACGATGGCAGACAAAATGGTTTGGTTTACGTGTCACATTTGAGTCCTTGTATTCATCAACGCGGTTTATACAACGCATTTTATGTAACCAAACCTGTTTGAAAACGTGCTTAGGGCACATTTGTAAGCAACATATCTCACCGCAATTCATTAAAGTTTGATTTACATTTTGGTCACTTTTAGACTCCTTAGCTCACCAAACAACAATAAAAAGAGCCGTCATGAAATTAGAGACCGTCGATTACCTTGCTGAAGATGCCGCTGAGCAGTTTGTAAAGTCACTAAAAGAAACCGGATTTGGGGTATTAAAGAATCACCCAATCCCTAAAGAGCTGGTTGAATCTATCTACGAGAATTGGTACCAGTTTTTCTCTACTGAACGAAAAAACGAATTTCAATTTAACGTAGAAACACAAGATGGGTATTTTCCTCCCAGTGTATCAGAAGTTGCCAAAGGCCATAGCGTAAAAGACATCAAAGAGTATTTTCATATCTACCCTTGGGGGCAAATCCCAGAGGAATTGAAAGCGCAGATATTAGATTACTACCAACGGACCAGCCAATTTGCAGAAGAGCTGCTCGGTTGGGTTGAAGCTCATGCACCAAAAGAGGTTCAAGAACGCTTCTCCATTGCTCTCTCAGAAATGATCAACGGGAGCGACAAAACCTTGCTGCGCGTGCTTCACTACCCACCGATGACTGGGGAAGAAGAGCCCGGTGCAATTCGAGCTGCCGCCCATGAAGACATCAACTTACTCACCGTTCTTCCTGCCGCCAATGAACCAGGCTTACAGGTGAAAAGTCAGGAAGGGGATTGGATCGATGTGCCTTGCGACTTTGGTAACTTGATTATCAATATTGGCGACATGCTTCAAGAAGCGTCTGGGGGCTACTTTCCTAGCACCACGCATCGCGTAGTGAACCCTGATGGTGGTCGTCAAGAGCACTCTAGAATCTCACTACCCCTGTTTTTACACCCGAAACCCGAGGTTGTTCTGTCAGACCGCTACACCGCAGACAGCTACCTAATGGAACGTCTGCGTGAGCTGGGTGTCATCTAAAATTAGCAACCATTAAAACTAACCGCAATAAGTGGCACGCCAGCCGTTTTCCCTGGTGAGCGTGCCCAACAATGGCGAAATAAGCAGAAATAGGAAAAAGCTGAAAACGCTGATGAAGAAAAACAGAGTAAGGAAAACAACCGGCCAGTAAAATGCTCCGGTTTATCTATTTTAGCCTTCAGAAACCATCACATCCCATCTATAAGTGCCGTCCTAAAACCAACCATATACATCACAACTCAAATAATTACACCTCTAATCTTAAGCATTCAATACACTCTCAACCCACTGTTATTATTATATTTATTACCACTCCTTTCCAGTTATTACACTGCACACCTCAAAATAATAGTTTGAACTCTAATGATTTATCTGTCATTTTATAATTAATTGAACGTTCAATATAAAATAAAAAGGACCTCAACATGCCCAAGGTCGGGATGCCCGATATCCGAAAACCACAGCTTGTTAACGCAACCATGACGGTCATCGATCGTGTTGGCTTACACGCAGCAAGCATCGCTTTGATCAGCAAAGAAGCGGGAGTATCAACCGGGATCATTAATCACTACTTTGGCGGCAAGCAGGGCCTTCTTGAAGAAACCATGCGAGCAATCCTTCGCCAACACTCAAGCACCATAGGCTCCTTACTTAAAGCACTGCCCACGGATGCTCACCAGCAGAGAATCAATGCCATTATCAAGGGCAACTTTGAGGGCTATCAGGCAGAGAATAGGGTTGCTAAGACTTGGCTCGCGTTTTGGTCGTATTCAATGCACGACGCACAACTCAAGCGATTGCAGCGTGTGAATGAAAAACGATTGTTGTCTCATCTACTCATTGAGTTAAAAGCCCTGTTGACTCACGAACAGGCAGAGCTTGTTGCACAAGGTATTGCCTCCCTCATTGATGGGATTTGGCTACGAGGCACATTGAACCCTGATGGGATCAACGCTGATAAAGCCCGCTTTATTATCAACGACTACTTGGATAAACAACTCGCGTTTTATTCGACACGTCCTAACACTACTAATGACTGAGTTTGAGCTTCAAATGGAAATGAATTCGTTATACATCGATTCCCTATATATCAATGGAAAGAGCACGCCTGCAACCTCTGGCGAAACATTCACAAGCATTAACCCAGCCAATGGCAAGGTCATCGCGACGCTAGGCCAGGCATCTGAGCAAGATGTACAAAGTGCGGTTGAATCGGCGCAGCGTGGCTTTGCCGTTTGGTCAGCCATGTCAGCCATCGAGCGCAGCCGTATTTTACTCAAAGCGGTAGAAATACTTAGAGCTCGAAACAATGAACTGGCAGCGCTGGAAGTGGCCGATACTGGCAAGCCATTACAAGAAGCCATTGAGGTTGATATTGCTTCTGGTGCCGACGTGATTGAATACTTTGCGGGGCTGGTTCCAGGAATGCAGGGCGATCAACAACCGCTCAGTGATACGCAGTTTTTCTACACACGCCGAGATCCTCTTGGTATCTGTGCAGGCATTGGTGCATGGAACTATCCGATTCAAATTGCGATGTGGAAATCTGCGCCTGCACTCGCGGCAGGCAATGCCATGATATTCAAGCCTTCAGAAGAAACCCCGTTAACCGCCTTGAAGTTGGCGGAAATTTTCACGGAAGCAGGGTTGCCTGATGGTGTATTTAACGTGGTTCAAGGGGATTATCGCGTGGGTCAAATGCTGACCGCTCATCCTGATATCGCCAAAATCTCATTCACTGGTGAAACAGGCACCGGCAAAGCCGTCATGGCTGACAGCGCAAAAACACTCAAAAGCGTCACGATGGAGCTTGGTGGTAAGTCACCGATGATCGTGTTTGATGACGCCAAGATCGATGATGCTGTCTCTGCATCGATGGTCGCTAACTTCTACACTCAAGGCGAAGTGTGTACTAATGGAACACGCGTATTTGTTCACGAAAATGTTTATGACGCGTTCATCAACCAACTGAAAACGCGCACTGAGAAACTGATCATTGGCGATCCGATGAACATCGACACTCAGATCGGCGCACTGATTTCAAAAGATCATCTCTCGAAAGTACTCGATGCGATTGAACAGGCAAAGGGATCCGGTGCCACCCTACTGACTGGGGGCCATCAAGCCACTGACAACGGTTTAGACAATGGCAATTTTGTTGTCCCTACCGTGTTTGTTGATTGCCAAGACGATATGCCACATGTGCAAAAAGAGATCTTTGGCCCAGTGATGTCGATTCTCAAGTTCAGCGATGAAGACGATGTTATTCGCCGAGCCAACGACACAAAATACGGTCTTGCTGCGGGTATTTTTACGCAGAATCTCTCCCGCGCTCATCGCGTTATTCACCAAATGCAAGCGGGGATCTGCTGGGTGAATACATGGGGGGACTCACCCGCAGAAATGCCGGTCGGTGGGTACAAACTGTCTGGGATAGGCCGAGAAAACGGGCCTGAAACCCTACTCCATTACACGCAGACAAAGAGCATTCTTATCGAGTTAGGCGATTACGCCAGCCCCTATGCTTAATTAACCCGTCTAACGAATAATCAGTTTAGCCCTACCGACTTGCAACTAGGTAACTAGGTAACAAAGTAACAAAGTAAGTAAGCAGACAAATCGGTGCAGGGCGACACGGAGACAACAGATGCAACACATACAACAACACTACGATTATATTATCGTCGGTGCGGGTTCGGCCGGCTGTGTATTGGCTGAC
>NZ_JBNGCJ010000970.1:0-1689 GCF_049974785.1 Vibrio genomosp. F10 str. 9ZD137 | reverse complement strand
TGAGCCGCTCTTCCGATCTAGTCTATGCACAAGTTTGTTAGCTTATACTTAAACGGGTAATGGATTAGATCAAAATACGTTGACTATCTATCAAGGACAGAATAGATACGTGAATCGTTACCCATTCTCAGAGACGCACTCGAAATAAAGTACTCACGCTCGATTAAGGTCGAACAAAGATAGAATATAGATAGATAAAGGGATTTACACATGGCAGAGCAAATCGGTACGGCTGAAAAACAGTCGGCGTTTTCCGAACTCAATGGCGACTCCAATACAGCGGGTTATTCAACAGCCAGTGTTGATACACAACTAAATGATTCACATGATGATTATTACCAAACGTGGTTGAAAAGTCATCAGCCAGTTCTTAGCGGTCTGCGCTCTGCCGTTGTTTACCTTCCTATCGATAACGGTCTTATTCCAGTAGCAACCTACCAAGAAAATCATGAAAGCTTTGTTTGGTTGACCGAACAGGCTGAGCAGAGTTTTAATGTTGAACAACCCCAAGTCACTAAGCTGACCTATTCACCAAAACCTGAAGATCAGCAAGGTGGGCGTCGTGGCGAAGCATTTGGTGTGCTTTACCCACTGTATGACGACCAATCGACATTCATCGCCTTTATCGCCGTTGCCCTTGAAGTGACGCAACAAGCCGAGCTTACTCAAGCGATTACGATGTTGCAGTGGAGCGTAGCAAGTTTAGAAATCTTCACCTATCAAGAGCGAATGCAGCGTCTTGCTCATGAACAATCCCTCGCCGCCGATAAAATAGATTTACTCGCGCGAGTGTTATCTGAGCAGAATTACGATACGGCGGCAGTGCGCCTTGTCACAGAACTTGCGGTGTTATACAACTGCGATAGAGTGAGTCTAGGGGAGTACAAGAACAAACGCTCCCGTCTTAAGCACCTCTCTCACAGTGCTCAATTCGGTAAGAAGATGAACCTGGTTCGCTCAATAGAGCGGGTGATGGACGAATGTATCGATCAAGGGAAAGTGCTGCTTTTTTCCAGCGAGTCGCACAAAGGCAGTGAGAACACCTTAAGTTCCGATATTTTTATTGCTCATCAGGCTTTATCGACCGAGCAAGGGGATATTTCTGTTATGTCTGTCCCTATTTACCTTCATGGGGAGATTTATGGAGCCATGACGATGGAGTCCTTGCCAGAAAATCATTGGACACAGGAGCAAGCCGCTACCTGTCAAAGCATCGTTAGTTTGGTGATGCCGACGCTTGAAGATAAACGGAAAAACGATCGTTCATGGATCAGAAAAACACTTGATTCGGTTGGAGTGCAACTAGGCCGATTAATTGGCCCTAATTACCTCGGGCGTAAATTGTTTGTGCTGACATCCATTGTCATTGTTTACCTATTGGCGACGGTCACCGGCGAGTACAAACTCTCAACAGAAGCGAAAATAGAAAGCGCCATACAGCGAGCCGTTGTTGCCCCTTATGATGGGTATATTGATGATGCATTGGTTCGAGCAGGTGATCGTGTTCAGCAGGGTGACTCCCTCGTCTTGATGGACAACAAAGATATCCGTTTAGAAAAGCTAAAATGGTTAAGCGAACAAGGGAAGCTCAACCGTCAGTATCTCGAAGCCGTTGCCGTTCGTGATCGCGCCAAGATCAATATTATTAATGCGCAGCAGCAACAGGTCACAGATCGGAAGAGCGGGTCA
>NZ_JBNGCJ010000969.1:0-925 GCF_049974785.1 Vibrio genomosp. F10 str. 9ZD137 | reverse complement strand
TTCACAGGCATGCTTTGTCACGATCTGCGCCGCTTTTTGATCAAATTGCTTCACAACGATGGACTCGTAAAGCTCGATGACTTCCGCATCACTGTGAGACGCGGTTAGGCAATTTTTCCACTTATCAAAACTTGGATTCTCGTCTGACAAACCGCTTTCTTTGGCTACTCGGGTACAGAATGAACGTGCTTTACCAATTCCACCCTCTTGAATTAAAGCGTGACTCTCTTCTTGAGTACTGAAGTGATGGCGGAGCTTTCGTAGCTTCCATAGCTCCTTTCCTATTGCACTAAGACCTAATAACGAGACACCACTGATCAGTGCCGCCCAGCCTAAAGACAGCCAATCCGATGCGCTAATCGCTGTCACTACCGCATCAACCGCTTGCCAACCCAATAAACCACTAAAAGCAATAAATAGAGCTACTGCTAGGCCTTTGGTGCGTTTTTTGGGCTTAATTAATTGCTCCAATTCGAGCTCTGGGCTTTCCTCTTCTACTGATGTAGCCATGGGGGAGAAACTGTCTGGTGAATCAAAGGTTTGTTGTTTATTGAGCACCAGATGCGCGTTTAATTCTTTGCTTGCGTCACCCTCGTTTTCGTAACCACCGCTTGGTTGACCAGCATTGGATGTGTCTAATGACGTCACTAAGGTTTCGTTAAATACCTGTTTATTCTTTAAATCGGTCATCTAAGCTTATCTCCAATGACATACTCTAACGCCTTATCCATCCGAATATGTTCACACGGGCCATATTCACTCTTTGGTTTTGGCAAGAATGAGGTAAATTCAAACCCGGCTTTATCCCAGTAATCAGCGGCGGGAAGTGTATTCGGTAATTCGCCAGGAAATACGGTTAATGCTTCACCTTGTAAGGTTGTCCCTTGTATCGCGGGCATCGTTTTATCGCCTGACCCAATAAAGC
>NZ_JBNGCJ010000968.1:0-395 GCF_049974785.1 Vibrio genomosp. F10 str. 9ZD137 | reverse complement strand
GGCGCCCGCTTGCACCTGAGCGACCCCATTTTCGACATAAGCTGAGCGAATTACGATACAGGTATCCAGCGTTCCCTCTCCAGTTAAGTATCCGACTGCGCCCCCGTAACTGCCTCGTCGTGCTTTTTCTACGTCGCGAATGAGTTGCATCGCTCGAATTTTTGGTGCGCCGGTTAAGGTGCCCATATTCATGCAAGCCTGGTAGGCATGAAGTGCATCTAAATCCCCACGTAATTGACCAACAACGCGAGAGACCAAATGCATCACATGGCTGTAGCGGTCGACTTTAAGTAAGTCGGCCACATGGCGAGTGCCGGGCTCAGAGATTCGAGCCACGTCATTTCTTGCTAGATCGACCAACATCATATGCTCAGCGTTTTCTTTTTTATCGCTAC
>NZ_JBNGCJ010000967.1:0-4009 GCF_049974785.1 Vibrio genomosp. F10 str. 9ZD137 | reverse complement strand
TATCACGAACCTGAACGACCGGGCCACTCTCTATAAACAAGCCAGACAGTGCGGTCGCTTCTGTTAACGCGCCCCCGCCATTGTTACGCAAATCAACAATAATGCCATCGACACCGTCAGCCACTAACTCAGAGATCAGTTTATCGGTATCTTTAGAAAGACCAACATAGAAACTTGGGACTTCTAGTACACCAATTTTCTTACCATCCTTCTCGATTACCTCAGATTTAACCGCTCTATCTTCAAGGCGAATCGTATCTCGAACAATTGTTACAACGTGACTTTTTGCATCCTTACCTTCGGGTAAAATCTGCAAGTTAACCTTGGTACCCTTAGGTCCTTTGATCAGTTGTACGACGTCATCAAGTCGCCATCCAATAACATCGACGATGTCTTTGCCATCTTGACCCACCCCAACAATTCGATCACCTTCCCCCAGTTGCTTGCTATTAGAAGCAGGACCACCCGCGACTAAAGAGCGAATAACGGTATAGTCATCGGTCATTTGAAGTACAGCGCCTATCCCTTCTAACGAAAGGTTCATTTCAGATTGGAATTGTTCAGCGTTACGTGGAGAAAGGTAACTGGTATGAGGATCAACTTCTCTGGCAAATGCATTCATGTATAGCTGAAAAGCATCTTCGTTGTTGGTTTGACTCAAGCGTTTAATCGCGTTGTTATAACGTTTACCCAATACCTCTTTGATTTCAGGCCACTCTTTATCCGTCATTTTAAGATTAAGGGCATCGTATTTAACACGTTTTCGCCACAGCTCTTTCACTTCGGCGTCATCTACCGGCCAAGCGGCGTCTGAGCGATCAAGTTCGATAAATTCATCAACATCGAACTTCATTTCTGTATCAAGAAGGGTTAGCGCGTATTGAAACAGTTCATAACGTTTCTTCAACGAAATATTATAGACATCAAACGCTATTTGATTGTTACCCGCTTTTAGCTGCTCATCAAGACCCGCAGACCAGTGATTAAACGAGTTTATGTCTGCCTGCGTGAAAATATTTCGATTGTAATCGAGCATTTCAATGTAACGAGCGAATATCGCTTGGGAGAACTGATCGTCTAAAGTGAAGTGATTATAATGAGAACGAGTAAAGCGTGAGGTGACGCGCTTGCTAGCGGTTTCATGCTGAACTTCAGGAGCGAGAACGGGTAAGTCCTCTTTGCTTAATTTGGCTTCAAGAGCCTGAGCTGATGACACTGCTAGCCAAAGGCCAGCAGCAATCAGAGTCAATTTTGAACGGCATTTCATGCGTAGGAGTATCTCCTTTATGCGCGCAAGTGCTCCGCTTTCACAACCATTTGCAGGCCGTTTGCTAGTTGAACTCGCACGTCTTCCTTATTAATTTCAACAATGGTCGCTGCCATGTTTCCTTTACCCATATTTACGTTCACATTGTTACCAACGATCATATCGTCAGCGACCAAAGCGCGCGTTTCTACAGGCTTACTTTCTGTTTTTTGTGCTTTAGGCGCAGGACGACGAGCTTGAGGCTTCTTCGCTTTTGGCTTAGCCGCTTTACCTTCTTCACGCGCTTTCTGCGCTTGTTCTTTACGACGAGCTTGAACTCGAGCTTTGCTTTCTGCTAATGCCGTTTTCGCGTGCTCTACATGTTCTTCTTCTAACTCACCACATGCATTGCCATCTAGGTCAACACGCGTAGCGCCTGTTTTGGCTCCGTGTAAATAGCGCCAAGAAGACGTGTACTGTCTTAATGCTGCACGAAGCTGAGTCTTGCTTACTTTTTCATCTTCATTCAAGCGTTCTGCAAGATCTTGAAAAATACCAATTTTCAAAGGTTTTGCTTCACCTTCTAAAGTAAAGCACTTAGGGAAACATTCAGCAATATATGCGATAACTTCTTTGCTGTTTTTTAACTTTTCAGTATTTTCCATGAGGGTTCCTGGTTATTGCGGTCTTTCCGCAAGCAATAAGGTAAATATGGGTGGTATTATAGTGACCTAAAAAGGAAAAACCACACCAGATAGATAATTTATGCTTTGTTAGCGTGCGAATTGAGCAGGTTTTCCACTTCTTGCATTAAAAAAGTTAATCCTTGTTCATCGATTTCACTAAAGCGGCCAATACTTGGGCTATCAATATCGAGTATTCCGACTATTTCTCCATTTATCGAAAATGGAATGACCAGTTCTGAGTTACTGGCGGCGTCGCAAGCAATGTGACCTTCAAATTGGTGCACATCGTAAATACGTTGGACACTGTTTGTTCCCACCGAAGTGCCACACACACCTTTACCGATTGGAATTCTTACACAAGCTGGATTACCTTGAAATGGCCCCAACACCAATTCTTCATCTTTTAGTAGGTAGAATCCAACCCAATTTATGTCAGCCAATTCCATGTTCAATAAAGCACTAAGATTCGCTAAATTGGCGACGAGATCGGTTTCTGACTCTAAAAGTGATACTGCTTGTTTGGTTAGTCGGTGGTAATGTTCTATTTTCATTAATGGTTCCAATTGGAGATTTGAGCATGAACTCAACAAAATACGCTAGGTTTTCTAGACTGCTTGGTTTTAAATAGTGCGAGTTTTTCAATACTGAAATAGGGATATTTCGACTCTATGACAACATCAAACGATACTATTAGCCGCTCTTGGCTGTTAATTCAAGTAAAAAAGCATAAGTCCTTGCTCATCTTTGCAAATTCTATTGCTATCGTCGCCGCGCTAATTAGTGTCCCTATCCCATTGTTAATGCCACTGATGGTTGATGAAGTGCTGCTTGATCAACCGGGTTCTGGCTTAGCCATAATGAATCAGTTCTTACCGACAGAATTTCAAACGCCCACTGGTTACATCGTTCTGACTCTGCTGGCGGTAATCGTGATGCGTACCCTAAGTCAGGCACTCAATATTCTGCAAAGCCGTCAGTTTACGTTGGCCTCAAAAACCATCACATATAACATCCGGACTCGGATGATCGATAAACTGGGCCGAATAAGTATTCAACAATATGAAACCAAAGGAAGCGGTGGGATAAATTCCCATTTAGTGACAGATATTGAGACCATCGATAAATTTATTGGTGGCACCTTAAGTAAGTTTATTGTCAGTCTGCTCACCGTGCTTGGAACCGCGCTGGTTTTACTTTGGCTGGAATGGCGCTTAGGCCTGTTTATTCTATTAGTGAACCCCATTGTTATCTATTTCTCTCGTAAACTGGGTAACCGAGTTAAACATTTAAAGAAATATGAGAACCAATCGTTTGAACGGTTTCAAAATCGGCTGATTGAAACGCTCGATGGTATTTATCAATTGCGCGCGGCCAACAAAGAGAAGTTGTTCTTAGAGGAACTAAAAAAAGACGCCAATCAAATTCGTATCGACGCAGACAAGTACGCTTGGCAGTCTGAAGCGGCAGGTCGTTTCTCTTTCTTGCTGTTTTTACTTGGGTTTGAGTTATTTAGAGCCATGGCTATGTTAATGGTGCTGTTTAGTGACCTTACTATTGGACAGATATTTGCCGTCTTTTCTTATCTCTGGTTTATGCTTGGGCCAGTACAAGAACTGCTGAGTATTCAGTTTTCCTGGTACAGTGCGAAAGCAGCGTTGATTAGAATCAATGCATTACTTTCTTTGGAAGAAGAAGACAGGCCACAAAGTAAAATCGATCCATTCACGGCTGACCGAGAGGTAGACGTCGAGATAAGCAACATCAATTTCTCGTATAACGAAGAAAACCAAGTACTTAACAACTTGTCTCTTACCATACCTGCAGGAAAGAAGGTGGCGTTGGTGGGTGCAAGTGGCGGTGGTAAGTCGACATTGATTCAATTGCTGATTGGAGCATATCAGCAATCATCGGGAATCATTCGATTCAACGGTGCCTCTTCTACCGATATCAGTTATGAGATCATCCGCGAACATATTGCTGTTGTTTTACAACAACCTATACTCTTTAATGACACGTTGAGGCATAATCTGACTCTTGGCAGTGATGTTGATGATTTGTCTTTAGATCGGAAGAGCGG
>NZ_JBNGCJ010000966.1:0-1015 GCF_049974785.1 Vibrio genomosp. F10 str. 9ZD137 | reverse complement strand
TCACCACTTAACGCGGCGTTAGGCCGCATTTAAGTTTGCGGGTGTGTTAGCTCTGCATTTTGCCACTTCAGCTATGGCTTTTAGATTCACGTTTATTCTGTTTGTGGCTCAAACTCATCACTTTAAATGGTTTTGTTTCGTGGCAAATACGTGCTGTGTTGGCTCACCGTTTTAAAGTTTAGCTCTCGAAAATGTAGCGCTAGAAGTTATTATGGTTCTTATAGGTATTAGTGGCTCGGTGTTTTGAGCTCAGTGCGCATCAGTTCTGTGGCTCACCGCTACGAGCTTGGTTTTTATGGTTCAGCGCTGCAATTTGGCGGTGTTTGCGAAGTGTCTTTTTGGCCGTTTACTACTGTTTTTCAAGGCTGGGGATTTACGCAGAAAATGCGTCCCAACAAGGCGCTCAACCGGACCAACAAACGCTTGGCATTTTTGGTTTGGTTGGCAGCAGTGTTTACGGTGGTAATTTGAGGCTAAGTGGCCGTGTTTGTTTGCCAGTTAGCTTAGCGTTAGCAGTCTCAGGAGGAGGCGGTATGAAATCAACACAAACATATTGGAACCCATTGGATAAAGCCAGTGACAATGAATGGGAGTTTATTGACGGTTCTGACGGAAATTTAAGTCAAATTACCTTAGCTCAAGACAGCATTAACGGAGATTATACAAGGTTAACTCGTTTCAAAGACGGTTATGATACAAAGGCTTTCGGGGCAAAAAGTCACAGTTATCCCGAGGAAATATTCGTTGTTTCTGGTCGTCTTTATGACGAGGCTTTTGATATGTGGCTTGAACCTGGTTACTACGCTAGCAGACCTCCAGGTGAAGTCCATGGCCCATTCTTAGCTGATGGTGAGGTAGTTATTCTTGAAATGTCCTATCCAAGCCAAGGCTCCGACAGCTAACAAAGCGTTCAAGACGGATTCCCAACGCTTGGCGTTTTCGGCTTTATTCAGTTTAAGTGTTTATGTCGCAATGGTTTAAGTTGGGTGGTTGGCGTTGCTCACCACTTAACGCG
>NZ_JBNGCJ010000965.1:0-582 GCF_049974785.1 Vibrio genomosp. F10 str. 9ZD137 | reverse complement strand
CCGCTCTTCCGATCTCTGGTCAAAGGCTGGATGGAAAAGTACGGCGCAGAAAAAATTGTTCTCGCATTGGACATTAATATCGATGAACAAGGCGTTAGGCGAGTGGCTATTTCAGGCTGGCAGGAAGATTCAGGAGTGACCATTGAAGCACTGGTTGATGATTACTTAACTGTGGGCTTAAAGCATGTGCTGTGTACCGACATTTCTCGAGACGGCACGTTAGAGGGCTCCAATGTTGAGCTGTATATCGATCTGTGTAAGCAATATCCACAAGTCCAGTTTCAGTCATCTGGTGGTATTGGCAGCCTAGCTGACATTGAAGCACTCAAAGGCAGTGGCGTATCTGGCGTGATTGTGGGACGAGCACTACTTGATGGTAAGTTTACCGCAGAGGAGGCATTTGCATGTTGGCAAAGCGAATAATTCCCTGCCTCGATGTTCGTGACGGGCAAGTGGTAAAAGGTGTTCAGTTTCGTAACCACGAGATCATCGGTGATATCGTTCCATTGGCTCAGCGTTATGCTGAAGAAGGGGCTGATGAGTTGGTATTTTATGACATCACCGCATCAAGTGATGGCCGTG
>NZ_JBNGCJ010000964.1:0-2694 GCF_049974785.1 Vibrio genomosp. F10 str. 9ZD137 | reverse complement strand
CCATCGGCCATTACTAACTCGCTGCAAGGGCTTGCGTCACAGCATGCGAATTGTTCACAGGTAACGTCTGTTTGTACACCTATTGGCACATTAGCCGGTGAAAGCTTCTTCAAAGTAGAGAGTTCAACCCTATGTGGAAGCGGTATTAACCAAGTACAGCGCGTACAAGAAATTTGGGTGAAGGAGTAGTTATGCGTAAATGTTTTCAACCGTTCCTATTATTGCCGCTTCTGTTTTTTTCAACATTCGTATGGGCTGCTGAATTTGATTCAGATACGTGTGATGCTTTGAATTCCGATAGTGATTTCTCCGTTTATTTTGAAATTGAAGAAGCTGAATTTGAAGAAACAGTATGGGTTGATAAAGGTGTTGGTGGCGGGCAACAGGAAGAGATCGCTCTTTGGACCGATGACCCATCTGTCATAAGGAATTATGAGTATGTCATTCGAACCCAAGATAGCGATATTATTCAGATTGAAGAAGATTTAGATTATAAAATTTGGCTTACCTATGAGAGTAGCGGCGACAATGATAAATCGGGTTTAGTCACTTATCGACTGTGGTCTAATGGGACATGGCAGTATATCTCTGAAAAAAATGCAGATTTATCGTCATTAAACTCTGTGAATATAGAGGTCGATGGTGATGATGTTGAAGAGCTAAGTTGTTCTGATGGCCTATTACCTCCGACTGAATTACCCGAATACTCCCTTAATGCTCAATTTGAATTTGGTACAGCGCAATGCAACTTAACGGGGGCGACCTCCTGTACTATACCCTTTACCAACAATTACAACCTAGCGCCTCTGGTCTTTGTCATGCCAACGATTGATACCGTTGACCCTGATGAAGATAAACCAGCAACGTTATACATTTCTTCTGAACTCACTGCTGATTCCACATCCGTTCAAATAACCAAAGACACCATTAATCTCCTACAAATGGATAATGATGTACCTATTACTGAGGTCAGTTACTTAATTATCGAACCTGGTGTGGCAAGCTTTAATGGCCACGAGGTCATTGCTGGTTATGTGGATACCAACGCCAATGACTCCAAATCGCATACGGGGAACTCGGCTAATGTGCCATTTTCTGATTTTGGAAAACAAGGCTCGTTTAACTCACCCATTGTTTTGCATCAAATCCAAACCAGAAATAATAGAGATAAATGGATGACGTCAGGCAAGCTATTGACAGGCAATGACAATAATTCCGCGCGATTATTTCTTGAACTCTCTGCATCAAGAGATCGAAATCACAACTATGTAGAAGAGCGGATCGCTTTTATCGCCACGAACTCTTTAAGCGCTCTTGAAGTGGACGGGTATAACATACACTTTGGTCGAGGGTTTCGAACGCCAGATCAAACAGACAATGACCCTATGGAAGATGGGTGCACCAGAGGTTATGCGAGTATTCCACTCGATGGCATTGATGGCATTATTGGTAAGAAGCAAGAGCGCAATGGAGGTCATGGTGGTTGGGCTCGTCGCTGTGAAATTAAAAACGACAATCAGGTGAGTTTTGCCATTGATGAAGATTTTCGCGATAGAACCCATTTAAGAGAAGAAATTGGGTATTTTGCTTTTGAGCGTCTTGAAATCGATATCGATATTTGTACTTATTTTCCTGAGCCTGTACAAAGTTGGGGGCCTAATGGTGAACTAAACTTAAGATCTCCAAATATCCTAATCAGTGGTTGGTCAGAAGAATATCAATCTCAGTATTTCATCAATGGTTCTTTACAAGTTCCTTTTGATGCTACAGAAAATGCCAATTCACTTTCACAATTAGCACAAAGTTGTGTTTTAGGCTCGTCTACAGAAGATTGCGCATTGCGTAACGGGATACTACAACCTCCCTTAATTCCTATGCCTCCAGCCCTCGATCCTGAATGGGGGCAAGAAGGTTTAGTTTTAGACTTCTGGAATATGGAAAACTGCACCAATAGTACATCTTGCAGTTTTACCGATGATGGCACAACAATTGCCATTACTATTTCAGATTCATTGCGTAGTCTAAAAGTTTCAAATTATACAAGTAGAATTTTTACAGTAACATTCTTAGCAAAATCAGGAGATGGAATTTCTATCGAAGACTATTTTTCTGATGGGAAGGTAGAAAGTATATTCGAAGCGAATTCTAATTATACCTTCGGTTCATTTACATTTAACGGCACTGGCGGGAAATTAACATATTCATCAAATGTCATTCTGAATATTGAATCAACATTTTTGCAAGATACTCCTGTTGAAATGACGGATACTGGTGGCTTGAAGGATCTCATCGTCTATGGTCCAACCGCAGATGTGACGATTAAGAACGTTAATTCTGACGTTTATCTCAACATCGTGGGCCTTAATGTACATTTTACCAATCAAATAATTTTAAGAGGATCCGTTTCATCAAATAATCTTATTATGGATGTTAGCGGGTCTCGAATTGTGGGAGAGGATAACTTTTGTTCTTCTGGTCCGCCGAGTGGCGACTATCAATTAGTCTTAACCCCAGCTACAGACATCGCCCTCACCTGCGAAACGATACCTTTAACTGCAACGGTTTATAAAGATGATGCAGTTGATAACAGCTTTAATGGGAATATCACCTTATCTGTAGATGGTTTAGATAAGGAAACGAAAGCGGCGAATTCTGGTATCGCTACTTTTGACTTATCGAGATCGGAAGAGCGGT
>NZ_JBNGCJ010000963.1:0-307 GCF_049974785.1 Vibrio genomosp. F10 str. 9ZD137 | reverse complement strand
CTACTTCACCTGTTTCTACAGAGAAAATCATGACTAGAGAACCAGTCGATACTGAGTCACCAGAAGCGATCTTGATTTCTTTAACGATGCCAGCGAATGGTGCAGGAACTTCCATTGACGCTTTGTCGCCTTCAACAGTAAGAAGAGATTGCTCTTCTTCAACGCTGTCGCCGATAGCTACCATGATTTCAGTGACTTCAACTTCATCACCGCCGATATCTGGAACATGAACTTCTTTCAGTTCTGTAGCCGATGCCACAACAGGAGCAGCAACAGTTGCCGCCGCTTCAACTGCTGGAGCAGCCGG
>NZ_JBNGCJ010000962.1:0-5705 GCF_049974785.1 Vibrio genomosp. F10 str. 9ZD137 | reverse complement strand
ACCGCTCTTCCGATCTTTCCACCTTGCTCAAACGCCGCATGGCCATACTGATCATAAGCCGCCTTCTTTTGAGGGTCGGTTAGGATTTCGTACGCTACTTTGACTTCTTTAAATTTTTCTGGTGCGCTGTCATCACCCTGATTTCGATCGGGATGAAATTTCATTGCTAAGCGTTTGTACGCTTTCTTAATATCGCGCTCTGATGCATCGCGGCCTACGCCTAATACTTCGTAAAAATCACGTTTTGACATGTTCTAGGTCACCAAAATAATTGCTACTACCAAATAGTCACTTGAGTAGTCTATGTATCAATCTAGATAAAAGTTCTGTTATTAAAATATCAAATAAAGCTATTAGCTAGATCGACAAGTCTAAATACAAATTTACGGGCGTGAGAGTTACCTCTGACGCCCGTACTAATCAGTCTTTGAGACAATTTCTAAGCCAGTAGCTTGAGTTCTAGGAGAAAGCGCTGATCCTACGATGGTAGGTGAGCACTTCCGATAAGGAAATCAGGCTACTGTGCAACGAAATTACTTTTTGTCTTCTTTAACTTCTTCAAACTCAGCGTCTACAACATCGTCATCTTGATTTGCTTGCTGTTCACCCGCGTCTGCGCCAGCTGCTTGCTGTGCTTGAGCTTGTTGTTGAGCAATTTCCATCAGTTTTTGAGCTGCTTGCATAAGTTCTTGAACTTTAGCATCGATCGCTTCTTTATCATCACCAGACTTGACTGCTTCTAGTGCCGTAATAGCTGCTTCGATTTTCTCTTTCTCTTCAGCAGGTAAAGCTTCACCCGCTTCTTCAACTTGCTTACGAGTACCGTGAATCATTTGGTCAGCTTGGTTACGAGTCGTCACTAACTCTTCGAACTTTTTGTCCGCTTCTTTGTTAGCTTCAGCTTCTTGTACCATTTTCTCGATCTCTTCCTCAGACAAACCGCCTGATGCCTGGATAGTGATCTTCTGCTCTTTACCCGTTGCTTTATCTTTAGCAGATACGTTCAGGATACCATCAGCATCTAGGTCGAAGGTTACTTCGATTTGTGGCATGCCACGTGGTGCCGGTTGGATACCTTCTAGGTTGAACTGACCAAGAGACTTGTTGTAAGTCGCTTGCTTACGCTCACCTTGAAGAACGTGAATAGTTACTGCATTTTGGTTGTCTTCAGCTGTTGAGAACACTTGATCCGCTTTCGTTGGAATCGTTGTGTTTTTCTCGATTAGCTTAGTCATTACGCCACCCATCGTTTCGATACCGAAAGATAGAGGAGTTACATCTAGAAGAAGAACGTCTTTAACATCACCAGCAAGAACACCACCTTGTACAGCAGCACCCATTGCAACCGCTTCATCAGGGTTCACATCTTTACGAGGTTCTTTACCAAAGAATTCTGTTACTTTAGCTTGAACCATAGGCATACGTGTTTGACCACCAACTAGGATAACATCGTCGATGTCACCTACTGACAGGTCTGCGTCTGCTAGAGCAACTTTAAGAGGCTCAAGAGAACGCTGTACTAGATCTTCAACAAGAGACTCTAGCTTAGAACGTGTTACTTTAACGTTCATGTGCTTAGGACCGGTTGCATCAGCCGTTACGTAAGGAAGGTTTACGTCAGTTTGCTGTGCTGAAGACAGTTCAATTTTCGCTTTTTCTGCTGCTTCTTTAACACGTTGCATAGCAAGAGGATCGGTCTTAAGATCAATGCCTTGCTCTTTTTTGAATTCGTCAACTAGGTAGTTGATTAGGCGGTTATCAAAGTCTTCGCCACCTAGGTGAGTGTCACCGTTAGTTGCTAGTACTTCAAATGTCTTCTCGCCTTCAACTTCGTCAATCTCAATGATAGAGATATCGAAAGTACCACCACCAAGGTCATAAACAGCGATAGTGCGGTCGCCGCCTTTCTTGTCTAGACCGTAAGCTAGCGCCGCTGCCGTTGGTTCGTTGATGATACGTTTAACATCAAGACCAGCAATACGGCCAGCATCTTTCGTTGCTTGACGCTGTGCATCGTTAAAGTAAGCAGGAACAGTAACCACTGCGCCAGTAACTTCTTCACCAAGGAAATCCTCAGCGGTTTTTTTCATTTTCTTTAGTACTTCAGCTGAAACTTGAGGAGCTGCCATTTTTTGGCCTTGCGCTTCAACCCAAGCATCACCGTTATCAGCCTTAACAATGCTGAATGGCATGATTTTGATGTCGCGTTGTACTTCTTCGTCTTCAAAACGACGACCAATCAAACGCTTGATAGCAAATAAAGTGTTTGTTGGGTTAGTTACCGCTTGACGTTTTGCAGGCTGACCCACTAGCGTTTCGCCGTCAGTGTATGCGATAACTGAAGCAGTTGTACGCTCACCTTCTGCATTTTCGATTACACGTGGCTTGTCACCGTCTAAAACAGCAACACAAGAGTTAGTAGTACCTAAGTCAATACCAATGATTTTACCCATCAGGCGATCTCCGAATTAATTCTATTTAGATTTTCTATATCCCCTATGTGGGGGATGAATAGTGGGCTTTCAACCCTTACGAATAAACAAAAATATAATCTTTGTTTTTGTATGAACCATAGATAAGGGCGGCAAAATTCTTTTCAAGGGGAAATGAAAAAAAAGTTCCTTTAATTTCTCGCATAAAAAAGAGAAGCAACGGCTTCTCTTTTTCTTTTATCCAAAAACTGTGGATATTATTTAGCTACCATCACCATTGCCGGGCGAATCACTCGACCATTGAGTTCGTAACCTTTTTGCATAACAAACATCACACTATTAGATTCGTGATCTGGGCTTTCTTGAATAGACATCGCCTGATGCATTTCAGGGTTAAACGCTTCACCTTCAGGGTTAATTTCCTTAAGGCCATTCTTAGTCAGTGCATCTTGGAAAGACTTATGCGTTAGCTCGATACCTTCAAGGATTGGCTTAATCACTTCGTTTTCTGCATCAGCAGCTTGAATTGCGCGCTCAAGGTTATCGATCACAGGCAACAATTCTTCAGCAAATTTATTAACGGCAAATTTACGCGCTTTATCGATTTCGATTTCAGTTCGACGACGCATGTTCTCTACTTCCGCTTTAGCACGAAGTACTGAATCTTTTTGCTCTTCAATTCTAGCTTCGCTAGTCAGCAATGCCGCTTCAAGTTGCGCTATTTTTGCTTCCTGCTCATCGACTTGTACTTCTTCGTTCCATTCGATATCAGCATCGCTTCCAACAACATCAGCATCTCGCTCTGTGTTTTCAGTTTGCTTTAATTGTTCTTCGTTCATTTTGTTTTCTTCGTTGCTCATGATATCTCCAGAATTTAATATAACGTGCGCCTAAACTCTTTATTACTCTCTTAAGGCACAAAAATTCGCATAAAAAGGTGACTTGCCCTTATTATGGGGATGAAGATTCTTGAATCAAGCCCAAATAGTCTGGAAAACCTATGAAAAAATGCTTTGAAGTGATTGCGATCATCGGAAAACCTCGAGATCAACAAGCAATACAAACACATAAAGAGCTCTATCTATGGCTAACCGCTGAAGGTTACCACGTCTTTATTGACGATCGTTTATGCGACATTCTCGATGACATCCCTAAAGAAAACTTCTCTAGCCTAATCGAACTGGGCAAAAAAGCAGACCTTGCCATTGTCGTAGGCGGTGACGGTAATATGCTTGGCGCTGCACGAGTGTTGTCTCGTTTTGATATATACGTTATCGGCGTCAATCGAGGTAATTTGGGCTTTCTGACCGATTTAGACCCTGACAACTTTCAAGGTGGGTTACTTGGCGTTCTTAACGGTGAATACCTCATCGAAGACCGATTTTTACTGGAAGCAGAAATACATCGTCATGGGCAGGTAAAAAGCCATAATTCAGCGCTCAATGAAGCCGTTCTCCACCCTGGGCAAGTTGCTCACATGATTGAATTTGAAGTCTATATTGATGACAAATTTGCGTTTTCTCTACGTTCTGACGGTTTAATTATTTCCACACCAACGGGCTCGACAGCCTATTCATTATCTGGGGGCGGACCAATTTTGTCACCAAGCTTGAACGCGATCAGCTTAGTACCCATGTTTCCCCACACCTTATCCAGTCGCCCTTTGGTGGTTGATGGCAATCGACGAATTAAGCTCATTGTCTCTCCTGACAATCGTGGTACGCAAGAAGTCAGTTGTGACGGCCAAATATCGTTACCGGTTTCTCCTGGTGATGAAATTCATATTTATCAAAGCCCTACAGCATTAAAACTGATTCACCCTAAAGATTACAGCTACTATCATGTGTTAAGAAACAAGCTCGGTTGGTCAAGTAAGCTATTTTGATTTTGCTCACAATCTAGCCATTACCGACAAATAATTTATCTGTACAACTTTACTGTATAAAGAAACAGTATATACTGTTTCTTTATACAGTGTTGTTCAATTGTACAGGTAAATAAAATGCTGGCTCATTTAAGTGTAAACAACTTTGCTATCGTTAAATCTTTACAGCTCGAACTCTCGAAAGGGATGACAAGCATTACTGGCGAAACTGGCGCGGGTAAATCCATTGCTATCGATGCTCTAGGCTTATGTCTTGGGGGGCGAGCTGAAGCCGGAATGGTTCGACAGGGTGAAGAAAAAACAGAAGTTAGCGCCGCCTTTTTATTGGACAACAACTTACTCGCTTCACGTTGGCTTGAAGATAACGACCTACTCGACGGAAACGACTGTATTTTACGTCGTACTATTACCAGAGAAGGTCGCTCAAGAGCCTTCATCAACGGCAGCCCTGTGCCTCTATCTCAATTAAAATCTCTAAGCCAACTTCTGATCAACATCCATGGCCAACATGCTCATCATCAACTGATGAAAAGCGAGCATCAAATGGCGATGCTCGATCAATATGCTGGGCACCACAACCTACTAAAAAATACACGTAATGCTTATCAAAAATGGCGACAATCCGATAACTTACTCAAACAACTCAAAGAAAATAGCCTGCAAAATCAAGCACAAAAACAACTGCTCGAATATCAAATAAAAGAACTGAATGAGCTCGCCATTGCTGAAGACGAATTCAGTTCCTTAGAGCAGGAACATAAACGCTTGTCGAACAGTGGTGAACTGGCCTCAACTTGCCAACAAGCCATCGAACTGATTTATGAAGGTGAGGAAGTTAACGCTCTCAGCGTTTTACAACTGGCAAACAGCGCATTGATTCAACTCGCCGAATTAGATAACAAGTTGGTTGAATTACCTAACATGGTGGCAGAAGCAACGATTCAGATCGAAGAAGTCAATAATGAGCTACGTCACTACCTCGATAGCATTGACATGGATCCTTCTAGAATGGCGTTTGTTGAATCTCGCTTTTCGAAAATAATTTCCATCGCTCGTAAGCACAATGTCATGCCAGAAGACCTTTACCAGCACCATCAAGATTTATTATCACAGATCGAAGCACTTGATTGTTCTGATGAAAAATTTGAAGAATTAAAAAAAGGTGTCGACTCGCATTTCCAGGCGTTCATTGCAACGTCAGAGAAACTGAGCAAGTCACGTTGTCGATACGCCAAAGAGCTCAATAAGCTGATAACTCAAAGTATGCATGAACTGAGTATGGAAAAAGCCCAATTCAAGATTTCTGTCGATTATGAAGTAACGCACCCTTCCCCACTGGGTATGGATGCCATCTGCTTCTTGGTATCAACCAATCCCGGCCAACCGTT
>NZ_JBNGCJ010000961.1:0-1315 GCF_049974785.1 Vibrio genomosp. F10 str. 9ZD137 | reverse complement strand
GTGAAGGGACGGGGCTTGGGTTGGCGATCGTGAAGCGTATCATTAGCCAGCACAACGGCACAGTGGTGGTGAATAATCGCAGTGAGGGTGGGTTAAAAGCTCAGCTAAGTTTCCCGACTAAATAATCCCCAAGTAACAAGGCTGATTAAGGGATTAAGCCGCCTTGTTCCTGCGCTATTTCTGATCACTGACTTACTGTGATTGGTATTATCACATTATGCTTTGGCGTAAATGTCTCGTTCACCCAACCAACGTTCGATGATGGCCGCTGCATTTTGTGGGTAACGGTCATGAATATGACGCGCCATGCGTTGAACCTCTGGGATTAGGCGTTGATCTCGTACTAAATCTGCAATTTTAAAATCAGCAATGCCAGTTTGCTTTGTGCCTAACAGTTCACCAGGCCCACGAATCTCTAAATCTCGCTGGGCAATGACGAATCCATCGTTACTTTCTCTAAGTACCCCTAAACGCTTTTGCGCGGTTTTCGACAGTGGAGCGTGATACAGCAGCACACAGTGGCTGGCGATTTCACCTCGACCCACTCGACCTCTAAGCTGATGCAGTTGAGCCAGCCCAAGGCGCTCTGGGTTTTCAATGATCATTAAACTCGCATTAGGGACATCAACACCCACTTCAATAACCGTGGTTGCGACCAGAAGGTGCAGTTTATTGTCTTTAAAATCCTGCATTACCGCTTGTTTTTCTGCGGGTTTCATTCGGCCATGGACGAGACCGATTTTGACGTCGGGCAGTGTGCGTTGCAGTTCTTCAGCGGTATCGGCGGCGGCTTGCGCTTCTAACACTTCGGACTCATCAATGAGTGTACACACCCAATAAGCCTGTTTGCCTTCATTGAGGCAGGCGTTTCGAACCCGCTCTACGATGTCGTCTCGTTTGGTGTCTGGGATGGCCACGGTTTGAATTGGGGTTCTGCCGGGCGGAAGCTCATCAATGATCGATGTTTCTAAATCGGCATAAGCGGTCATCGCCAGAGTTCTAGGGATAGGTGTGGCTGTCATGATCAACTGATGCGGATACGCACCTTGCTTGGCCCCTTTTTCACGAAGCTCTAAGCGCTGGTGAACCCCAAATCGGTGCTGCTCATCAATAATAACCAGAGTAAGGTTGTGAAATTCAACATGCTCTTGAAAAAGGGCGTGTGTGCCAACCACCATTTGTGCTTCACCAGAGGCAATGCGGCCTAGCTCAGTCTGTTTGGCCTTTCCGGTGAGTTTTCCTGCCAGCCACCCCACCTGAATGCCCATCTTTTCAAACCACGCGGCGAAGTTGATCAGATCGGCAGCGCGGTTCA
>NZ_JBNGCJ010000960.1:0-2201 GCF_049974785.1 Vibrio genomosp. F10 str. 9ZD137 | reverse complement strand
TGCTTGTATTGATGACATCGCCATGCAACTCATATCAACATTTTCAAACGCGGCACTTTGCCAAGCCGGGTGAACAAGCTGCTGTAACAAGGAGACTAAGTTAGGGTGCTGCTCCGGCGTGACGTGATCAGCCTTGGTTGCCGCAAACAAAATCTTATCGATCTTAGGCGAAAATAGTCGCTTTAACAGACCGTTACGCCCATATCGAAAGCTTTGCATTATTTGCTCTAGGGCTCCGCTCATGTCATTAAACGCTTCATGACTGGTATTTAAAGGCGACAAACAATCGACCAGCACTATCTGGCGATCAAACGTCGAAAAGTACTGCTTATAGAAATCCTTAACGACATTTTTCTGATACTGCTGATAGCGCTGTATCAACATCTCTAAATGACTGTTTTTGGGCGTTTTCGCACTGGAATCGAATCGACATGGAAAAAACTGTAAAACCGGTGCCCCTGCGAGATCGCCTGGTAAGATAAATCGACCCGGTTGCACCCAATGTAGCCCTTCTTTTTTGCATTTATGCAAATACTCAGTGTAGGCATTAGAAATCAACTCTAGCTGTTTTTCATCGACTTCGGCCATTACGTCTAGCGCATCTAATCTATCAAGCCAATGTCGAGCCAACTCTTTTCTTTTACCCTTGAGAGCGGCAAATTGGGACGTAGACCATTGATGAAAGTCCATATCGAGAAGGGGGAGATCAAGTAGCCACTCTCCTGGGTAATCAATAATATCCAAATATAAGGTCGCCGTAGAACTGAGAAGTTTTTTATGCCGTTTCATTGGCTTGTACTTGATAGCCAACCTAATTTCACTGACATCTCGAGTCGGCTCTGGCCATTGAGGTGGCGTTGAGTCTAACTGGGCAATAGCTTCATCGTAGGCAAATCTTGGAACCATCATATTGCTTTGCGGGACTCGCTTTGCGCCAATAATACGTTTGTCACGGGTTGACTTGAGCAGTGGCAAATTATCATGGGTCGACGTGTGCAATAATTGATTTACCATAGAAGTAATGAACGCTGTTTTACCTGCTCGTGATAATCCAGTAACAGCAATACGAACATGGGAGTCCATACTCCGATAGATAAAATCGTTCACTTCTCTAGTCAACTTTTTCATTTATTCTCTCTTTTTATGACTTTCCGCTACTTTAATTGAATCAATCTTAATCTTAGATGAACAAAAAAGCCCCTGAAAACACTCAGAGGCTTTAGAAACAATGTACTTATATATTAGGCTAATCGTCTTCTATAAGCTTGTAGATGACAAACAAAGCTAATTCTAGCATTACGAACAAGACACAAGTGATGGTGACGTATTTGACGTCAAAAATACTAATGCCATGTAAAATCAAGTCGTAGCCTAGAAAGCTACCCACTACGACCGCAATGGCAATCTGTAAAATCTGAATAAATCGAGGCACGCTAGTCTCCTTAAATGACCGTGAGAGTATACTGCGTTGTGGTGTGGTCAACACCACACCAGCGTTATATTTTCTTCATTAGGTCAACGTTTTGTCAAAGTCTTAAAACTAAGAAAGTCTTTTACTTCGAAGATTCCGCTTCCGCAATTTTCACTTTCCAAGTATCAGGACCAATTTGATGGGCATTCGCACCGGTCGAATCAACAGCTACAGTGACAGGCATGTCTTCAACATCAAATTCGTAAATAGCTTCCATACCGAGATCTTCAAACGCAACCACTCGTGCTTTCTTAATCGCTTTCGAAACAAGATATGCCGCGCCACCAACAGCCATTAGATAAACGGCTTTGTGTTTTTTGATTGACTCAACCGTTGCAGGGCCGCGCTCAGCTTTACCTATCATGCCCATGATGCCGACATCGTTGAGCATCAAGTCCGTGAATTTATCCATGCGTGTCGCCGTTGTTGGGCCAGCTGGGCCAACGACTTCATCGCCTACCGCATCAACTGGGCCAACGTAATAGATGAATTTCCCTTTTAGATCCACACCGTCAGGTAGGCTTTCCCCTCGTTCGATCATGCCTTGCAAGCGTTTATGCATTGCATCTCGACCGGTCAAGATTTTCCCTGACAGAAGCACTGTTTCGCCGGTTTTCCACTGTTGAACTTCTTCTTGCGTGACAGTATCGAGATTGACTCGACGAGTATTTTCCCCCGCTTCCCAGGTAATATCCGGCCAATCTTCGAGTTTAGGCGGTGTTAATTCCGC
>NZ_JBNGCJ010000959.1:0-2549 GCF_049974785.1 Vibrio genomosp. F10 str. 9ZD137 | reverse complement strand
CAAGCCATATTGCCAGTGTATGTTGCCGGAGTGAAAGTAGGTGATGTTGTCATTAATATCAGCGATATTGTTGATGATAACGGAGAGCGTGAAGTTGATATCCAAACGCCTGATTTTGCCTCTATGTTTGCGGAGCTCAATTACCTCAATAACCCTGAAATACTCATCAGCGGTTTAGATACATTTTTTGCATCCCTAGATAAAATTCTAACTGACAGTGTGTTTGGTTTTGAGATCCCGGTTATTGGTAGTGCGTTAGAAGGGGCAGGGGATTTTGTCTCCAACCTGCGTAACGCCATTGTCCCTGCATTATGGCAAGAGTTAGAAGAATTTAAACTCAACTATCCTGGTATACCGCCAACCACTTCAACGCTTATTGCAAGCGTGTTGCAGGAACAATTTGATGAGTTAGGATGGAACGTAACGGTAACGGGTAATGATAATGTAGAATCAAAATCAGTCGACTTTACGATTGATTTTGATTACGAGCTGTTTAATACCGATATCGATTTAGATGCTGACCTAGGCTTTCCAGGGCTAGGTTTAAGTGTTGAAGATGGCACTATAGGTGTGAGTGCGATTGCCAGCATGGCTTTGGGCTTTGGTTTTAGCATCGAAAATGGCTTCTACCTTCACGATGTTAGAGATGTTAACGGTGTATTAGTCGATCACAATGAGCTTGAGCTTAAAATTGTGGCTGATTTTTCCGATATGCCAGAGCTGTCGGCAAGTTTGGGTATTCTTCAAGCATCGATATCAAACAACAAATCAGCGGATGTTCAAACATCACTGACCGGTACCATCGGTATTGATCTTAACGACGGTAACGACGATGGCATGATGACCTTTGATGAAATGAAGGGTCAGAAACATATGGTTGAGGTACTGGCTCAATTTGAGACTGTGCTTAACCTTATGCTTGATGCAGGATTTGAAGATAACTTACCAGTAAGTTTGCCAGCCATTAGTACCAATTTATTCTTTGACCATACTTATTCAAAAGTCCTCTATGGCGAAAAGCATGAAGTAATGACGGTTGAGGCATTTGAACTGCGTGATATTACTTTAGATGTGGGCGAGTTCTTAGAAGGATTCTTAAAACCAATTATCGGCTTTGTCGATGATGCACTTGACCCAATTCGTCCAGTTCTTGATTTTATCAACTCTCCGGTTCCAGGCATATCCGATATTCTGGGTCGAACTTCGCTATTAGATATCGGTAAAATGACGTCTGGAGCAAACCCAAGCTTTGATAGCGCGGTCAAATTTATTGATATGGTTAACAAAGTTAATACGCTCATTGAACTGTTAGAAGACAAAACAGATTTGACGATCAACTTTGGTACTTATGACTTTGGCTCAGATACGGATCCGTTTGCGGGTGGAATGAGCGAACATGAGTTTGATTTAGCCAATCTGACGGGGGGCGATTTTAACGCTAACGATCCATACGGAAGCCTTTCTAAAGAGAATCCGGCTCTAGCTGGTGCTCTTTCAGGCAGTGAATCAAGCAGTTCAGACAGTAAATATGGTCTTTCATTGCCTATATTGACCGATCCTATGATGGCGCTGAGACTTCTTTCTGGTGATACCAGCAACATCGATTTGTTCTTGTGGCACTTTCCATCTTTTGCTCTTTCTTTCGAGAAAACCTTAGGAGCCAAGGTTCCTGGTGTACCCAAGGTCGGGTTGAGTGCTGATGTTGAATTTAGCGTTAATCTCGGTTTTGATTTGGCCTTTGGTTACGATACCAGTGGCTTTACCAAAATGATCGAAAGCGGTAATTCTAAATATATTCTTGATGGTTTTTACATTGCGGATTATGAGAACGGCAGAGAAAAGCCAGAAGCATGGTTTAACGCAACCATTGCATTGGATGCCAACGTCAACCTATTCCTCTTCAAAGCTGGCGTTGAAGGCTACTTAAATGCTGATTTTAGTGCTGATTTAACCGACCCAAATGAAGACGGCAAAATTCGCGCCTCTGAATTTATCCAACTTATCACTGAAACGCCAGAGTATCTCTTTGAAATAGATGGAAAAATATCGGCAGGAATAGATGTTTATTTTGATGTCTACTTTAACTATTTGTTTGGCAAAGAAAAAATTGGTGGTGACTCTTGGGCCATTCTTCCTAAACAAACCTTAATCGACTTTAGTCATAATTATGAGCCGAGACTCTCGTTAGGTAATGTTGAAAACGGAAAGCTTACTTTAAACATGGGAGACTATGCGGGCGATCGTACCGTTGGTGAGCTTATCGATGGAAATGAAGAGTTCCGTATCGTTCAATCCGGTAACGATATTCTGGTTTATTCTGAGTTTTATAAAGACGGTGATAAAGCACAACGCTTCTCTAATGTTGACGAAATCGTCATCAAATCAGGTGCTGGTGATGATGTATTGAATTTTGAAGGATTCAATGGCGGCGTCTCTATTGATATTGACACCGGTAGTGGCGATGACAAGGTTTTCTTCAATACGACGAACGCTTTTTCTGCCGCAATGGTCACAAGATCCTCATCGTCAAATGTGACGATTCACGGCGG
>NZ_JBNGCJ010000958.1:0-251 GCF_049974785.1 Vibrio genomosp. F10 str. 9ZD137 | reverse complement strand
ATTTTTCCATTTCGTCCATCAAGTATTGTGGCGGAATTTCAAACCCAAAAGGGTAATTGGGTTTTCATAAAGTGTTTAATGATTAGTTTTGTTGAAATCTGCGTAGTCATTTTTTTGCGTGAGTTCAGAGTTAATCATTAAATGGCTTTTAATCTTGTGGGTTTGTTTTATTATTTCATTTGGTTGTGCACTGGTTAAGTTGTTGTTTTAAAACTGAACACACACTTATAACAAGGCATTTAAACGGAACA
>NZ_JBNGCJ010000957.1:0-1332 GCF_049974785.1 Vibrio genomosp. F10 str. 9ZD137 | reverse complement strand
CTCACGGCGGCTTTCAATTAAAGCTGGATGTCAAAGGTGACCTTCACATTGACGATCACCACACTATCGAAGATACCGCTCTTGCCCTCGGTGAAGCGCTTAGAGAAGCCTTAGGTGACAAACGAGGCATTGGGCGTTTTGGCTTTAGTTTGCCTATGGATGAGTGTCTAGCGCAATGTGCCCTGGATCTGTCTGGGCGTCCTTACCTTAAATTTGATGCCAAGTTCTCAAGAGAGCAAGTTGGTGATTTGTCGACAGAAATGGTGGTTCATTTCTTCCGCTCACTCACTGATACATTAGCGTGTACGTTGCACTTATCCTCGGCTGGTGACAACGATCACCACATTATTGAGAGCCTGTTTAAAGCGTTTGGTCGCACGGTTCGCCAAGCGATTAAAGTGGAAGGAACGGAACTACCGAGCAGTAAAGGCGTACTTTAATAAGGAAGTATTATGAGCGATCAGAAAGTCGTCATTATTGATACAGGATGTGCGAACGTCTCTTCAGTGAAATTTGCCATCGAGCGGTTGGGCTACAAGGTTACGATTTCAAAGCAACCAGAAGTGGTGTTGGCCGCTGATAAGCTGTTTCTACCGGGGGTGGGAACCGCAAGCGAAGCAATGAAAAACTTGCAAGAACGCGATCTCATTGAACTGGTTAAAAAAGTGGATAAACCACTGCTAGGTATATGCCTAGGCATGCAGCTTTTGGGCCGTGCTTCCCAGGAGAAAGGTCAAAAAGCGGATCAAATTGTCGAGTGTTTAGGTCTGTGTGAAGGCGAAGTTAAACGCTTACAAACCGGCGATTTACCGCTGCCTCATATGGGGTGGAATACCGTTCAAGCGACACCCGATCACCCGCTGTTTAAAGGTATAGAAACGAACGAGTATTTTTACTTTGTCCATAGTTTTGCGATGCCAGTAGGTGAATACACGATTGGGCAATGTGACTACGGAACTCCATTTACGGCGGCACTTCAAAGTGGCAATTATTATGGCGTTCAATTTCACCCAGAACGTTCAAGCAAAGCCGGTTCGAAACTCATTCAAAATTTCTTAGAACTGTAGTGACCGTTCTGAGCGTAGGAAAAGGAATTTATCGTGATTATTCCAGCATTAGATTTAATAGAAGGCCAGGTTGTTCGCCTATTTCAAGGTGACTATGGTCAAGTGACAGAATACAAAGTCGATCCTGCTGAGCAGTTCAATCTCTACCACCAAGCCGGTGGTAATTGGTTGCATTTAGTGGATTTAACGGGCGCCAAAGATACCTCAGCACGACAACTAGATTTGATTGCTAAGTTATTGGCGAGCACACCAGCCAATATTCAAA
>NZ_JBNGCJ010000956.1:0-1348 GCF_049974785.1 Vibrio genomosp. F10 str. 9ZD137 | reverse complement strand
AATCACAGCGAGTCTTAACGCCCAGTTAAGGGGTGAAGCACGCAATGACCAAGTTTCCGCATTGCACTTCAACACCGAAATCAAACGCATAGCAAAAATGCCACGCGTGCTGAATCCCACTTGAACTGTTTGTTAGCAGTGTTCTAACGCCTTACCGCAGTTACTGTAACTTCAATAAGCACATCACCTTCTAATGCAACACCAAGACATGCTCGTTGAGGCCAATGTTCGCGGTTTTCACCTAACCATTCACACCAAACGTTATCCATTTTGGGTTTATCTAGCATATTTGCGATAAACACTTGAGCGCTGACAATTTGAGTTTTATTTGAACCCAGTTCCTCTAGATTTCGCTCTATCGTTTCCAGCGTGAGTTTGGTTTGACCAACAATATCTAATGTTGTGTCCGATGAAGTCGCAACCGTCCAAACTAAGTCTTTATATGCAGAGGACTTATTTCGACCTTGATAAATGCCTCGCTTTCTTTCAATCATTTCGTCCTCCTTGAACTGCTAACGCCCGGTTAAGTGGTGAGTGACGCACCACCGAACTAAAATTAACCACCTTAATCACATAAGTCCAAATTGACGCCAAAAATGCCGAGCGTTACGAATCCACTTGAACCGTTTGTTATGTGAATTCTATTTGCGCCCCATGATTCTAAGTATTCTCAAGAACAGGTTAATAATATCCATGTATAGCGCTGCTGCGCTATCTACTGCATTGTCTAATGTTTTGGGAATTTGATTGGCTCGTCCCCAGTCATAACCAATGTAACCACAGAAAAGGATAACAACAGCCCAGTCTATCCATTCTTGGTGGATTCCAAGTACAAATATTTGAAAGAGCTCGACCACAAGTACAACTACTAACGCAATAGTTAATACACCAGCGATTCTTTGGAAAAATGCAGGGAAAATTGTTCCCAGTAGCATCATCATTCCAGTCACTAGACCTGTAACCTTAATCGCACTTAAAACCAAGGATGGGTCATAGCGTGATACAACTAAGTTGATGATTAATCCAAAAGGAACAACTACAAAGTTGTAGCCGACAAAACTAACCAATGGGTTCGAAGATTTACTGAATAAGTAGACTCCAAAGAAGCAACTCGCAAAATAGCCGATGAAAAAGACCCAAGGATTAATAGCTGCAATTGACTCAACCGGGATATTCCCAACCATTAACCAGTTAATCCAAAAGCCCCAACACAGCACCGCTCCAATCGTAAAATTATACAGCCGAGAGCTTACTTCTTGCTCTCCGTTGTTAGTGCGTTCAAAAACATTCGATTCCATCATCCTTCTGTACTCCTTTCCCTATTCACATAACGCTCTGCTAAGCGGCA
>NZ_JBNGCJ010000955.1:0-2201 GCF_049974785.1 Vibrio genomosp. F10 str. 9ZD137 | reverse complement strand
ACCGCTCTTCCGATCTTGTAACGTCAACAAATACTTTTGCGGCTGTTAGCCTATCCATACACTTGCTCGATTTAAGAAACAATAATGCTCAGTTTGGTGTGTTTTTCTGAGCGCGTCAATTCCTTATTATCTTCTCCGTACCCAAACACATTCAAGGAGAACGGTATGAAAAAATTTACTCTAATGGCCACATCTGTCTTACTGGCTGCAAATGCAACCGCAGCAGAAAATACACCACTAACTTTTGATGTTTATAACGCTGACAAGAACAGCTTCCACGTAAACTCAACACTAGTAATCGGTGAGAGTGAAGTCATGGTAGTCGATACAGGCTTTACCAAAGCAGATGCTCTGCGCATTGCCGCAAAAGTTCTCGATAGTGGCAAAGAGCTCAAAACTATTTTTATTAGTCAGGCCGACCCAGATTATTACTTTGGTGCCGAAGTACTACATACACTATTCCCGGAGGCGCAAGTTCTGAGTACCCCGGCAGTCATTGAGGTCATAGAGAAAAAGCTCGCAGGAAAATTAGCGTTTTGGGGGCCTAAAATGGGGAGCAATGCTCCGGTTGAACCTTATCTACCACAAGCTATCGAAGACAATGTGTTGACAGTTGATGAACACAAAATCGAGATTCGTGGCACTCAAGGAGAATTGGCTCATCGTCCTTACTTGTGGATTCCTTCTAGCAAAACGGTTCTGGGTAATGTCGCCGTATACGGCAATTTGCATCTTTGGATGGCTGACGCGCAATCTGAGGGTAGTCAGAAAGCATGGGTTAAACAATTGGAAGAACTTCAGGCGCTAAATCCAGAGATAGTCATTCCGGGACACATGAAAGCCGGAACGAAGCTTGATGCAAGCACTATAAGTTATTCGCAGCAGTATCTGGCAGACTTCCAGCAGGCGAAAAGTAGTAGCCAGAATAGCGCTGAATTGATAGACAAAATGTCTGCAAGCTATCCCGAAGCACAACTGCCTATGGCTCTAAGTATTGGTGCTAAGGCACATATGGGTGAAATGAAATGGTAAAAGTACACTACTTTTTCGACCCGATGTGTGGTTGGTGTTACGGTGCTACTTCTCTGTTAGCTGCAATTGCAGCTAACACTGAGATTATGCTGACTCTCCACCCTGGCGGTATGATAGACAACAAGGCTATCGAGCCCAATTTTCGGAGCCATATCCTCGCCAATGACGAGCGCATTGCCAAAATGACGGGAGCACAGTTTGGAGAAAAATATATCCAGCGAGTGAAAGGCAACGATGAAATGATTTTGGACTCTTTCATCACAGCACGTGCAATTCTAACTGCAAAGCAATTGGGTATCGCCCCTTTAGATATGTTGAAAGCCATTCAGCAGGCCCATTATGTTGATGGTAAGCAGGTCAATCATCCCGAAGTACTTGAGGAACTATCAGCAAAATTAGGATTAGAGGGCGCACAGTGGCATAAAGCTATGAATGCAAATCTAGGTATTGAACAGGAAGAAATACAGAAAAGCCAACTGTTAATGCAGAAGTTACAGGTTCATGGGTATCCGACACTGATCCTTGAAGTTAATAATAAGTTTATAGTACTTCCTCACACTGAATTATATGGCAAGCCTGATGAGTGGCGTAAGCTTGTTGATAGCTATATCCGCAGCGATTCCAGTACCTCACAAACCAATATGTAAAAATATTGAAGCCTGAGTTGAGGTACGAGTATTTGCAGAGACAGTATATTGCATATCTCAAGGAAAGCTTTGCATAAAGTGAATCTGATGCCACGGTTCTAGGATGGAAGGTTTTGTCCAGTTCGGCGCAAATCTACCACCGCTGCCAACGGAGGTCTTTGAGGTTTTGGTATACGAAAAGTTATTCAAGGATCGTTAAATTAGCAAAGTCACTGGCAAGCTTGACCCTGTAAATAATTTTGTCCAAAAGCTTCTCGCATTGAATTTTTACCCGTGGCACTTTCTAACTCGAAAGTGCCCCAAAGCTTCTCAGACCAAATGAGTGGACGATCTAGCCATTACATCAAAAGACCAAGTTAATCTAATCCGTACTTTAGTCTCATATACGGAGTTTTTCCGTAATTCACCCCTGTAAATATACACAAGTTCACACAACAGATTGATAACATTTGAGTTTCATAACAAATAGCAGCAACATAGACGGAAAAAGTCCGTCTATAAAGCGTTAAGACTCGCTGTGAT
>NZ_JBNGCJ010000954.1:0-11521 GCF_049974785.1 Vibrio genomosp. F10 str. 9ZD137 | reverse complement strand
TGGTTGCGCATTATAGACAGACTCAACCAAGACGCAAGAGGTTTTATTAAAAAAATATAAAAAAACGCCCTTTCGCCTATATATCAATCAAAACCAAAAAAAAGAGAGCTTAACGCTCTCTTTTTCATTACATTTCGCTAACTTTTTAGATAAATGCGTAAGCATCAGCGTACATATGATCACTCTTAGCGCGCTTATTCTGAGTGAACTGTTCTCTTGCTGCACCTGCCATCTCAAAACGACCCGCTATATAAATGTCGAACTCCGCTAATGAATCAAAGTCAGCATTAATTGCCTGAAGCACATTACCCACTTTACCAGCCCAATTTGTATCCGCTTCTTCTATAACCGGTATAAAGTGTACATTGCTATTTTCATTCGCTATCTGGGCAATTTCATCTTTCGCGTATAATTGCTCACTCGTTTTCGCGCCCCAATACAAGTAGATTGGCGATGTCTTACCAATACTCACGCAGTGATCAAGAATAGAACGTACATAACTAAAGCCCGTACCACCAGCAATAAGTAGTAGTGGTCGATCACTCTGTTCTTTTATCCAAGCCGTCCCATGAGGCGCATCTATATTAATCGTTAGACCATCATCCAGAGCTTGCTTCATACGCTCTACCACTTCAATAGCGTAAGCATTATGTTCAGCTGCTCCAATATGCAATTCTAGTTCGCCTTCATGGCGACAAGGGCTGCTTGCGATTGAGAAAGGACGTTTATCACTTTCACCCATTTCCACCATTAAATATTGACCAGCTTTAAATGACACTGGCGTTTCTGGGTGCAACAGTATTTGGTATGTGTTGCACGCTAATGGGTTAATTGACTTTACTGTACATTTGATGCTCATGTTCTTCCTCTTACTTACTCTGAAATAGTAAGTACTAAATTACTTTCCGCAAAAGCTTGGCAAGGAAATATCCAGCCTTGATTCTTCTCATTCTCTGTGAGCATTGGATCAAGGTGATAACTTACTTCGCCTGTTATTTTTTTACACATGCACATGGCGCACGCGCCGACCTGGCATCTATTTGGAAGATGGATATTATTGCTGAGCGCAGCTTCCAAAATAGTTTGTTTTCCTTGTACTTCAAATGTTATTTCATTTGGCAGCACGGTAACGAAATAACTCATAATATAGCGAGTTCATCCCAAATCTTATCGATTTTCCCAACAAGCTGTGGATCTTTTTGGATAGGAACACCCCATTCTCGGCGTACCTCTTCCTGATTCTTATTCGTTGCATCTAACCCAATAGCCGAAATTTTCGTTCCATCTGCGTTTTCTGCTGTGACAGTTAGTGAATCGCGTGATGGGTCCATTCGAGTTGTAATCGCCCAGATAATATCGTTCCAATCAGTGACGTTAACGTCACCATCACACACAACGACAAACTTGATCGCCATCTTTTTATTCAACACCGCTAACGCCTGTTCAATTAATAGCGGACCTTGCCCAGCTTTCTCTTTTTTAACTGAAATTATCGCCATGCCTTTTTGTCGGGTACCTTGAGGTAAGTAAACCTCGAGGATCTCTGGGCACTCTACTTTTAATTGAGCTAGAAGAGCGTCTACATCCCCTTGCAATAGCAGAGGAGTTGAATCATTGTCTTCTGAATGAGCGCACCCTGACAGTTCGATTTCTGCTGACCATTTTTCCGTCGCATCCAACCCCATTTTTGATCCAAGGCCGACAACTGGCGAGGCAAAATCTAATGAATCGATGGGCGTACTTTCGATCATTGTTGTGTCAAAAGAAGGCTCCATGTTTAACGTCATTGCATCGCTCACCTGCTGCCAATCTCGTGCATTGACAGTTTCGTCACAAACAATCACAAACTTAGTGTACATAAACTGACGCAAGAATGACCACACCCCCATCATGACTCGCTTAGCGTGTCCAGGGTATTGTTTCTTCATTGTCACAACAGCCATTCGATACGAACACCCTTCTGGCGGCAGGTAAAAGTCTTCTATTTCTGGAAATTGTTTTTGTAGTATAGGGACAAAGACTTCATTTAGCGCAACACCCAAAACAGCGGGTTCATCTGGCGGGCGGCCCGTATAGGTACTGTGGTAAATAGGGTTAGAACGCATTGTCATATGCGTGACGGTAAACACATGGTGCTTTTCTTTTTCGTTATAGTAACCGGTGTGATCGCCGTAAGGGCCTTCATCTGCATACTCTGTCGGATCTATATACCCTTCCAGCACAATCTCAGCACTTGCAGGCACTTCTAAATCGTTGCTTACTGATTTCACCACTTCGGTTTTGCTGCCACGCAATAATCCAGCAAAAGCATATTCTGACAGAGTATCAGGAACGGGTGTTACGGCGCCGAGTATCGTAGCGGGGTCTGCACCAAAGGCAACCGAGATAGGAAACGGTTTTCCTGGGTGTGTTTCTATCCAATCTCTAAGGTCTAAAGCGCCACCTCGGTGAGCTAGCCATCTCATAATGACTTTATTCTTGCTCAGCTTTTGTTGACGATATATACCCAAGTTCTGACGTTTCTTGTTTGGTCCTTTAGTGACGGTCAAACCCCAAGTTAATAGCGGAGCAACATCACCCTGCCAACAACTCATCACGGGTACTTTATCAAGATCAACATCGTCGCCTTGCCAAACCACGTCTTGGCAAGAAGCTCTACGCAAGCGCTTTACTGGCATATTTAACACTTGCTTGAAGACTGGAATTTTATCTATCGCGTCCTTGAAACCTTTAGGTGGCTCAGGCTCTTTTAAATAGGCCAGTAACTTTCCAACTTCGCGCAACTCTTTAACATTCTCTCGCCCCATGCCAATAGCCACGCGCTCTGGTGTTCCAAATAAATTAGTCAACACCGGCGTATCATAGCCAATTGGATTTTCAAACAACAATGCTGGCCCAGCGGCCCGTAGAGTACGATCACTGATTTCAGTCATCTCGTAATGAGGGTCAACAGGGTGAGTAATACGTTTTAATAGCCCTTTACTCTCTAGGTGCTCAATAAATTCGCGTAGATCCTTAAAACTCATAGAACTTCTATCATTTGGTTAAACGGCAAGCAGTATATCAAAAAAAGGATCTCACGATCCCTCTTTACCTATGAATACGCCTACCGTTATTGATTAATTTGATAAGACTTGCAAAATCGCCTTGCTGTCTAACTTGTTTGGGTTACTTAACAATTCTTCTAGCCAACTTCTATACCCTTGCTTTTCCAATTCATGGGCCACCAAAGTCGCATCTTCAGCTAAACGCATCTTTGCTAATAAAAACTGTTTTACTTCATCATTCATTGGCTTTATTTGAGTCAAAGCGGTGATTGCTTGATGCTTTAATGCCGGATTGGTGGAAGCCTGTATCACCTGTGACAATGAGAATGCATCGTTCAATGTCGATAGACGAGTAAGCTCAGACTCACTGTGGACATTCATTTTCATTTTCCATAATAAATGATAAACATCTGGATCTTGGCTTGTTTTCGCTAGCTGTACCATAACTCTGGCAGCAGGAAGCCAGCTAATGACAGACTGAGAAGTGAGTTGATTCGTCAACGCGGCAACAGCTTGCGGCGAGATATTATCAAGTTCATTAATAAGGAGGGTTTCGCGTGTTTGTACTTGATAGCCACTGCCCGTTAACCATAGCTTCAAATCTAACGATTGGCTCTCAACAGCTTGGGTAAATTCAATGCGATCCTGTTCTTTCATCCACTGCTTTAACAGACGGCTTGCTGTAGCTGGGTAATTAAACGCAGGCACTACAAACTCGTACCCGTCACCTCGCTCCAAAACTTTATAGATAGGAGCATAGTCGAGTTGGCTTTGCAAAAACACGGCAAACTTGGGGCTTAACACCGTCTCTTGATTTTCAATAGCATCAAGTAGAATGAACCGGGCGACTTCTTGCTGAGGCAGGGCTAATCGTTCTAATGCAAAAGTGAGTGAATCAAATTCATCGTCTTCCACATAAATCATGAATTGTTCCACCTTTCGATGAATATGCTCATCTTTCAACCACTTTTGAACCGTGCCAGAGTCCATCTGAACAGCACTGACCGTGAATGGACTCAACATAAGCATCAAAAACAGGAGAACAGATAACAACAGTCCTTGTCGCACATTAACCTCCTTGTAACATTTTTAGCCATTGTGTCACTTTATAAAGAGAATGCAAACAAAAACGCCACCGAGCTATCGGTGGCGTTTTTTAAACATCATCTGAATTATTTTTGTCGGCGCATAGCGTCAAAGAATTCATTATTTGTCTTAGTCATTGCAAGCTTATCGATGAGGAATTCCATTGCGTCGATTTCGCCCATCGGGTGAACGATTTTACGTAGAATCCACATTTTCTGTAGCTCGTCTTTCTTAGTCAGTAGCTCTTCGCGACGAGTACCTGAACGGTTAAAGTCAATCGCTGGGAAGACTCGTTTTTCTGCAATCTTACGGTTAAGGTGCAGTTCCATGTTACCCGTACCCTTAAACTCTTCGTAGATAACTTCATCCATCTTCGAGCCAGTATCAACTAATGCTGTCGCGATAATCGTTAAACTACCACCTTCTTCTACATTACGAGCTGCACCAAAAAAACGCTTAGGACGATGTAAAGCATTTGCATCAACACCACCAGTCAAAACTTTACCAGATGAAGGAACAACCGTGTTATAAGCGCGTGCTAAACGCGTAATCGAATCCAATAAGATGACAACATCTTTTTTATGTTCGACAAGACGCTTTGCTTTTTCGATAACCATCTCGGCAACCTGTACGTGACGAGAGGCTGGCTCATCGAACGTCGATGCAATAACTTCACCTTTCACTAGGCGTTGCATCTCCGTTACTTCTTCAGGACGTTCATCAATCAGCAATACCATTAACTCACATTCAGGGTGGTTGCGAGCCACACTCTGAGCAATGTTCTGTAACAGCATTGTTTTACCCGCTTTTGGCGGAGCAACAATAAGACCACGCTGACCTTTACCGATAGGTGAAGCGAGATCTAAAATTCGAGCCGTAATATCTTCCGTTGCGCCGTTACCAGCTTCCATAACCATACGCTCATTCGCGTGAAGTGGTGTTAGGTTTTCAAACAGGATTTTGTTACGTGCGTTATCTGGTCGATCGTGATTAACCGTGCTGACTTTCAATAGTGCAAAGTAGCGCTCGCCATCTTTAGGTGGGCGAATTTTCCCGGCGATAGAGTCGCCTGTACGTAAATTAAAGCGTCTAATCTGGCTTGGAGATACATAGATATCATCAGGACCAGCTAGGTATGAACAATCGGCGCTGCGTAAGAATCCAAAACCGTCTTGAAGTATTTCCAGAACCCCATCGCCAAAAATATCTTCACCACTTTTCGCGTGTGCTTTTAGGATGGAGAAGATGATGTCTTGTTTTCTCAAGCGAGCTAGGTTTTCTAAGCCAAGGCTTTCGCTGAGTTTTACAAGCTCAGACACGGGTCTGCTCTTCAGTTCTGTTAGATTCATTGTAGTTGATACTTGTTTAGTCAAAATAGGATCTGTTTTTTTAAGTTAAGATGGATTTGGTCTCAGGAACGACCAAGAAGTGAACGCTTGTACAAATTACGTGCAATAAATTATCACTAAATACTAGCGTAGTCTAGATTTTGTTGTCTATCAAAAACAAAACCGTGCATTTATTGAATCTGCACGGTCTTTTTTATGTTGCTTTATAAGTTGGCGTCTAAAAACTCTTTTAACTGAGTTTTCGACAGTGCGCCAACCTTAGTTGCTGCGACTGCGCCATCTTTAAATAAAAGTAAGGTTGGGATTCCACGAATACCAAACTTTGGCGGAATACCCGCGTTTTGGTCGATATTTAATTTACCGATAGTGAGCTTGCCTTCGTATTCCGTTGCGATTTCATCAAGAATAGGGGCAATCATCTTACAAGGACCGCACCATTCTGCCCAAAAATCCACAAGAACCGGGCCTGCAGCATTGATTACATCGTTATCAAAACCATCATCTGTTAGCTGCAAAATCTTGTCACTCATCTTCCACTCCAATGTATTTTTCTCAACTGATTATACGATAACCAGTAAATAGATGCCCTATTGGAATGTATTTACTTTCGTATTGCAAGCTTAAGCTGATATTCTATAGTGATGAAAAAGACGCATATCACAGAGCAAAAGTTCGCCGACTTGGATTTAAACACCCAAGTCATTGAAGGATTGAATAAAAGTGGGTTCGAGTATTGTACTCCCATTCAAGCCTTGGCGTTGCCGGTACTGCTCACCGGCCAAGACATTGCAGGCCAGGCCCAAACGGGCACTGGTAAAACCATCGCGTTTCTCACTGCTACTTTTAACCACCTACTGACAACACCTGCACATGAAGGTCGCAAGGCAAACCAGCCTAGAGCGATCATTATGGCACCCACGCGTGAACTCGCGATTCAAATCTATAACGATGCTGAATTACTGGTTGCAAGCACGGGGCTTAAAGCGGGCCTAGCTTATGGTGGCGAAAGCTACGATAAGCAAGTGACCAAACTAGAAGCTGGCGTCGATATTCTTATTGGCACCACAGGCCGTATTATCGACTTCTATAAACAGAAGGTATTTAACCTTAACCATATTCAAGCGGTTGTGCTTGATGAAGCGGATCGTATGTTCGATTTAGGCTTTATTAAAGACATTCGTTTCTTGTTTAGACGCATGCCAGCACCTAACGAACGTTTGAATATGCTGTTCTCGGCTACATTGTCATACCGAGTTCAAGAACTGGCTTTTGAACACATGCACAACCCTGAGCATGTAGTGGTTGAACCTGATCAAAAGACAGGGCACCGTATTCAAGAAGAGCTGTTCTACCCTTCTAATGAACATAAAATGTCACTACTTCAAACGATTATTGAAGAAGAGTGGCCAGATCGCGCTATCGTATTTGCCAATACCAAATACAAATGTGATTCCGTTTGGGGTCACCTAGCGGCAGACGGACACCGTGTTGGTCTACTGACTGGCGATGTACCACAGAAGAAGCGTGAAAAAATTCTAGAGCAATTTACTAAAGGTGAAGTCGACATTCTTGTTGCAACCGATGTTGCGGCTCGTGGTCTGCATATTCCTCAGGTTACTCACGTATTTAACTTTGACCTTCCAGACGACTGCGAAGATTACGTTCACCGTATTGGTCGTACAGGCCGTGCTGGCGAAAGTGGCTTTTCGATCAGCTTTGCCTGTGAAGACTACGCAATCAATCTTCCGCCAATCGAAGAGTACATCGAACACTCCATTCCGGTATCAGATTACGATGCTTCAGCATTGATTGAAGATCTACCTGCACCGATTCGTTTGCGTACACGTAATCCACAACAACGTCGCTCAAATTCGGGTGGACCACGCTCAGGAAATCGTCGTCCACATAACCGTCGACCACGACAGTCACGTCCACAGTAAATAGGGAATATTACGTCGACTATGAAACCATCAGTCTCACCTGCGCTTTACGCTGTCGTCGACCTAGGGTCGAACAGTTTCCATATGCTCGTTGTGCGTCATATCAATGGCAGCGTTCAAACTATGGCCAAGATAAAGCGCAAAGTTCGTTTGGCTTCCGGGCTAGATAGCAACAATGCACTGAGTCATGAAGCTATGCAGCGTGGTTGGGATTGTTTGAGTTTATTCGCAGAACGACTTCAAGATATACCCGTAGAAAATATTCGCATTGTCGGCACGGCAACATTGCGTACCGCCATCAATGTGGATATTTTCCTAAAACAAGCCAATAAAATACTGGGCCATGACATCAACGTCATTTCTGGCGAACAAGAAGCGGCCATGATCTATCAAGGTGTTGCCCATACCTCTGGAGGCTCTGGACGACGCTTAGTGGTCGACATCGGTGGAGCCAGTACTGAACTCATTATTGGTAAAGGTTTTGAAGCTAAGGCGCTCACGAGCCTAAAAATGGGCTGTGTCACTTGGTTAGATAAATACTTTCAAGATCGTCAATTAAGTAAAGAAAACTTCGATTCTGCAATCCAAGCGGCAAAACAAACCATTGCTCCAATACTTGAGCAATACACTCATCTTGGTTGGGACGTATGCGTGGGAGCAAGCGGAACCGTTCAAGCTTTGCAAGAAATTATGCTTGCACAAGGAATGGATGAAGTGATTACACTCGCTAAATTACAGCGATTACAAAAGCAAGCCATGCTCACCGACCAGCTTGAAGAATTAGAAATAGAGGGGCTAACGTTAGAACGAGCGCTTGTTTTCCCAAGTGGTCTTTCTATCTTAATCGCTATTTTTGACCTTTTGGACATAGAATCGATGACATTATCGGGCGGAGCCTTACGCGAAGGTCTGGCCTATGAAATGGTGCCAGAGCTAAGACAAAGTGATATTCGCTCTCGAACCATCGCCAGCATACAGCAGCGCTACCAGATGGACCGTCGCTACGCGCAACAAGTCGCGGACACAGCAAATGATCTCCTGACACAATGCAACGCAGAACTATCTGATAAGAAATGGATACCCGAACCACAAGGTGAAGCACTTCTCAATACCGCCTGTCAGTTGCATGAAATTGGTTTAACTATCGATTTCAAACAAGCAGGGAAACACAACGCCTATTTGCTTCAACAGCTTGATTTACCAGGCTATACGCGGGCTCAACAACATTGCCTTGCTGAAATTACCCGCCGCTATCGAGAACAATTCACCGCCATGCCGGAACAACAAGCCGTCAGTTCATTAAGTGGGCAACGGATCTTACGCCTACTGCGCTTAGCTGTACTGCTTACTCACCGACGTGATGATACTAAGCAGCCAGATATAGCCCTTAAGGCGAATAACGATGCGCTTGAGATAACCGTATGTCACCAATGGTTATCAGAAAACCCATTGACCGCTGCCGAATTAGAGATCGAGGTGAGTCGCCAAAACGATGCAGGATGGCCAATAACCATCAGCGAACGCTAAGCGGCCTCACTGCGATAAATGACAAAACAATGAAAATGAAAAAGCCCAAGTGATTCAACTTGGGCTTTTTATTTTGCTCGCTCAGGGATTACCTAGATTAATTAAGCAGCGGTTACTATTGAACGCTACCTACTGGCTTAAAATCAGGGTTTACCGTGGTCAGCTTTTTAATCAAATAGTTCAGTAGCACACCATACATTGGAACAAACAACCCTAAACTGATGATCAGTTTGAAACCATAATCTACCAACGCAATCTCTACCCAATGCTCTGCCATGAAAGCATCTGGACTTTGATAAAAAGCAATAGCAAAGAAGGCCAGTGTATCCAACGCATTACCAAACAGTGTTGAACACGTAGGCGCAACCCACCACTGCTTTAGCTGTCGTAGGCGATTAAAAACGTGCACATCTAATATCTGACCCAGTAAATAAGCCATAAAGCTCGCAATCGCAATTCGTGCCACAAATAGGTTAAATTCGGAAAGCTGAGCGAAGCCCTGAAACTGTCCTTCATAAAAAACAACAGAGAGCAGATACGACACTGCCAGAGCAGGAAGCATCACCAGGAAAATAATTCTACGGGCTAGTTGTGCACCAAATACTCGAACCGTCAGATCAGTCGCTAAAAAGATAAACGGAAAAGTGAACGCGCCCCAAGTGGTATGTAAACCAAACACGGTAAAGGGAAGCTGCACTAGATAATTGCTTGATGCAATAATGATTAGATGGAATAAAACCAGAAAAAAGAGGGCGTTGCGCTGCTGCGCAGAAGTAAAGTGATTCATGCGTTACCTTTTTAGTTGAGTTAGGGGGCGAGGGAACCCTAATCGAGCCTCAGATTGACGTTAGTCACCTGTGCCCTTACCAATAATAATTACAAATAGTGTGTTTGCTCAGTTGAGCGGCGAGGGATTATACATTAACCGATTGATGCTGCAAGCGTGGAATACCATCGAGCTTTAGAGCAAACGATTACTTTTAAAATCCGCGACGAAATAGCTGACATAGATAATCAAGCTCTTCCTTCGACTGATTGGGTGAAAGTGCTTCTAACCACAATGATTCACTGTAGTGCTCGGCTTTTAAAAACAGCTGACAACCTTCAAAATCAATTAACCAAGAGTGAAGATCCGCATCACATTGCTTCTCAACAATCTCTGCTGACAATAACGACACCAGCTTTTCCCCTAAAGGTTCAAAACTATCAAAGTCAAAGTGTGGCGCATCAATTAAGATCCGCCCTTGGTCACTCAAATCAGTATGTAAACGAAATTGCACTGAATAATCATCCATGAATCGTAATGTGTTCCTGTATCAAATCTAAAAATGCGTCTGCATACTTGTCGAGCTTACGCTGACCAACACCGTTAACCGCCAGCATTTCACCATAAGACGTGGGTAAAATTTCAGCCATATCAATCAGTGTCGCGTCACTGAAGACCACATAAGGAGGCAACCCATCTTCATCAGCAATGCTTTTTCTCAACTTACGCAATTTGGCAAACAACTTTTTATCGTAGTTTTTGCTCGATAGTTTGTCCGATTTTGCACTGCGCGCTGCGGTATCTAATCGAGGAACGGCCAGCTCTAACTTCATTTCACCGCGCAACAAGGGCCTGGCTTCTTCTGTCAGCTGCAAGGTTGAATTGCGGGTAATATTTTGCGAAAGCAGCCCTTTATGTATTAACTGACGAAAAACACTGACCCAATAATCATGGCTGTGATCGCGGCCAATCCCGTAAGTGGATAATTTGTCATGCCCATTTTCCCTAACGCGGATATTTTGCATGCCGCGCAGTACTTCCACAACATAGCCAATACCAAAGCCTTGATTCACACGATAGACACATGACAACGCTTTTTGCGCCTCTTGGGTCGCATCAAAACGCTTGGGGGGATCAACACAAATATCGCAATTACCGCAGGGTTTCTCCCTATACTCACCAAAATAATTGAGCAAGACCTGACGACGGCAAGTTTGTGCTTCTGCAAACGCGACCATAGCATTGAGCTTATGGCTTTCCACTTGCTTTTGCGGCCCCTCGTCTTTTTCATCAAGCATTCTTCGTAACCAACCGATATCCGCAGGGTCATACAACATCATGGCTTCTGCAGGTAACCCATCTCGACCTGCTCGGCCTGTTTCCTGGTAATACGATTCAATATTACGTGGAATATCAAAATGCACGACAAATCGAACGTTCGGTTTATTAATCCCCATACCAAACGCAACCGTCGCAACCACAATTTGAATGTCGTCTCGCTGAAACGCTTCTTGCACATAAGCACGTTCATCGACATCCATTCCCGCATGATAACCTGCCGCTCGAATGTGGTTATTACACAGTTTTTCCGTCACCATCTCGACTTTCTTGCGACTGCCACAATAGATAATGCCGCACTGACCTTTATTGGTTTGTACGTATCGAATCACCTGAGAAACAGGCTTGTGCTTTTCCACCAAATTGTAATGGATATTCGGTCTGTCAAAACTGCCGAGGTAATCGTGCGGGTTAACCAAATTCAGGCGATGGATAATATCGCCGCGCGTGGAGATCGGAAGAGCGGTT